>CAMCNM010000111.1 GCA_945876015.1 Gemmatimonas phototrophica | reverse complement strand
ACTTGCTCATGTCCTGCACGGAGTGACGGGCGGTGACGTGACCGATCTCGTGCCCGAGCACGCCGACCAGCTGCGCCTCGGACGTCAGGTGGGACATCAGACCGCGCGTGACGTAGATGAAGCCGCCTGGAACCGCGAACGCGTTGACCGTAGGGTCGTCCACCACGCGGAAGGTCCACGGAAGGTCCGGCCGCTCGGAGGTCGCCGCGAGGCGGAGGCCCAAGTCGCTCACGTACTTCTGCACGGCCGCGTCGTCGTAGAGTCCCATCGTCGCGACGATCTCGGGATCGGACTGCTGGCCCATCTGGATCTCCTGCCCTTCGCCGATCAACGAGATCTGCCGCTGGCCGGTGGCGGGGTTGGTCGAGCACCCCGAGCAGGCCGTCATCGTCAGGATCGCAAGGACGGACCCACGGGTCCGCCAGGTAGTCTTCATCGCCACTCCGACACTCCTTTCTCGGGCGTCATGGAAGTCATGCGCCGAGTCTTCCCCGCTCCGCCGCCCGTGCCGTCGGGCAGGGGTCAGTCGAGCTCGGAAGTGCAATTTCCAAGTCGCTTTGGACCCCTCCCGCCCCCTCGCTGAAAGGGGGCCTCCCGGTTGACAGAGGGGACCCTTTTCCGGGACCTTCGCGCATCGCTTGACCCTGTCCGATCCCTTCGAGCCACCACTGGAGCACCCCATGGCCGAAGCCGAGTTCGAGGTCCGGAAGGGGGGGCTACCCCCCGAGGCGTACGAGCGGATCCCGGGCGACCGGTACCCGCCCTATGTCGCGCCCGGGGAGAACATGGCCGAGTTCACCTTCAAGGCGGTCGGCCTGGGCGTCCTGCTCTCGATCGTGTTCGGCGCCGCCAACGCGTATCTGGGGCTTCGCGTCGGGCTCACCGTGAGCGCATCGATCCCGGCGGCGGTGATGGCCGTGGCGCTCTTCAAGGTGACCGGCCGCGGGACGATCCTGGAGGCCAACATGGTCCAGACGATCGCTTCCGCCGGGGAGTCCCTGGCCGGGGGAGTGATCTTCACGCTGCCCGCTCTGTTCATCTGGCAGCGAGAGGATCCCACGGTCGTCCTCGACGTCGTCCAGGTGAGCGTGATCGCGCTGCTCGGCGGATTGCTCGGGATGCTCTTCATGATCCCGCTGCGCAGCTACCTGATCGTGCGGGAGCACGGCGCCCTGCCCTACCCGGAAGGGACGGCGTGCGCCGAGGTGCAGGTGGCCGGCGAGCAGGGCGGTAGCAAGGCCGCACTGCTGATGCAGGGACTCGGGATCGGCGCGCTGTATCAGGCGCTCGCCAACGGCCGCGGTCTCGGCGTGTGGAACGCGGCTCCCGCCGTGAGCCTCCCGCGCAAAGCGGAGTTCGGGGGGGACTTCACCCCCGAGCTGCTCGGCGTCGGGTTCATCATCGGGCCGCAGATCGCCGCGGTCATGTTCGCGGGCGGCGCGCTCGGATGGCTCTTCCTCATCCCGGCGATCGATCTCTGGGGCGGCACGAACGTGGTCTATCCGGCGACCGTGCCGATGAACACGATGGCCTCGGGCGATATCTGGAACAGCTACATCCGGTACGTGGGCGCGGGCGCGGTGGGGTTCGCGGGCATCGTCACGCTCGTCAAGAGCCTGCCGACCATCGTCGAGAGCTTCAGCCTCGGGTTCAAGAACATCAGCGCGAGCGGGACGTCGGCGGTGCCGCGCACGCAGCAGGACATCCCCTTCGTCATCGTGATGGGCATGGCGGCCCTGATCACGATCGCGATCTGGCTGTTCCCCGGGCTTCCGGTGGACCTGCTGGGTGCGGTGCTCATCCTGGTCTTCAGCTTCTTCTTCGTCACGGTGTCGAGCCGCATCGTCGGGCTGATCGGCACTTCCTCGAATCCGATCTCGGGGATGACGATCGCCGCGCTCATCCTGACCTCGCTGATCTGGGTGGCGCTAGGGCTCAACGACGGATCGACGACCGCGAAGGTCTCGGTGTTGATGGTGGGAGCCGTGGTGTGCATCTCGGCGGCCCTGGCGGGTGACCACTCCCAGGACCTGAAGACAGGCTTCCTTCTCGGCGCGACGCCCCGCCTGCAGCAGTGGGGCAACATGCTCGGCGTAGTGGGCGCGGCGGCGGTGATGGGCGTCGTGCTGATCGTGCTGAACGAATCGTATGGGATCGGGACGGCCGATGGGCTGCCCGCGCCGCAAGCGACACTGATGAGCCTGGTCATCGACGGCGTGCTGGACGGATCGTTGCCGTGGGGATTCGTGATCCTCGGAGCGGCGATCTCCGCTGTGGTCGAGTTCGTCTTCAAGCAGCCGGCGCTCGCGTTCGCGGTCGGCCTCTATCTGCCCGTTTCGCTGTCCACGCCGATCATGGTGGGCGGTCTGATGCGCTGGGCGCTCGGACGGAAGTGGGACCGCGCCGCGCCGGCCAGCGCCGGGTCGGGCGCGGGCGGCGCGGTGGAGGCGAGGAGCCCGGAGGCGACCGAGAAGCGCGAGCAGGGCGTGCTCTACGCTTCCGGCCTGATCGCGGGATCCGCGCTGGTCGGGGTGCTGATCGGCGGCCTGATCTACGGCGTCACCCAGTTCACGGGAGATCCCGCCGCGTCGGACTCCTGGATCGTCGGCGAGGGATGGACCCACTTCTTCCCCTACTCCTCCGAGCTGATCGGCACCGCGGTGTTCGCCGGGCTCTGCATGCTGCTCTGGCGAGCCGCCAACAAACACATGCCCGAATGACCCAAATCGCCCTGCGGAGGCTCGCGCTCGTCATCGCCCTCGTCGCCGCGGGCTGCGCGAAGGAAGCGCCGACCCCCACCGGGGTGATCGACCGCGAGACGTTCGTCGCCACCTACGTCGAGCTGCGCGATGTCGCGATGGCTAGGCCGCTCAAGGTGCTGAGCGACGAGGACAAGGAGCGCGTGCTGCAAGGGCACGGAGTCAGCGAGGAGCAACTGCTCGCGTACGCCGACGCGTGGGGCGGGGATCCCGACTACATGATCGGCGTCTGGGAAGAGGTGCGGTCGCGCGTGAAGCCCATGGCGCCCCCGCCGGACAGCCTCGGCCGTTGAGCGGATCCCTTCCCGGAGTCGCCCTCGTGCAGGGGCGGGAGCGCCCGCTGCTCGGTGGGCATCCCTGGGTCTTCTCGGGCGCGATCGCGCGCGTGCAGGGCGATCCCCAGGACGGCGACGAAGTCGATGTGTTCGGCGCGGACGGCTCGTTCGTGGGCCGCGGCCTCTACAACGGGAAGAGCCAGATCCGCGTGCGGCTCTACACGTGGGACGCGGCCGAGCGGATCGACGAGGCCTTCTTCGCGGAGCGCATCGACCGCGCGCTCGAGCTGCGCCGCTTGCTCGGTCTCATGGATCCCGAGGGCGGCTGTCGGCTCGTGTTCTCGGAGGGGGACGGCCTCTCCGGGCTGGTCGTCGATCGCTACCGCGACGTGCTTTCGGTCCAGCTCACCAGCCTCGCGCTCGCGAGCCGCAAGGGTCTCCTGCTCGACCTGCTCGAGGCGCGGCTCCGGCCGGCGGGCGTGCTGCTCCGGACCGAGAAGGGCGTCCTCGACGAGGAGGGACTCGAGGCGCGCGACGGAATCCTGCGGGGCGTCGCGCCGGAGGAGCCCATGCCCGTGATCGAGAACGGTCTCACCTTCCTGGTAGACCTCCGCACCGGACAGAAAACCGGCTACTTCCTCGACCAGCGGGAGAATCGGAAAACCGTGGCCACCCTCGCCGCAGGACGGCGCGTGGCGGACATGTTCTGCTACTCGGGAGGCTTCACGCTCCCCTGCCTGCGCGCGGGTGCGGCCTCGGTGGTGGGCGTGGACGTCTCCGCCACCGCGATCGCGCTGGCCGCGGAGAACGCGCGCGCCAACGGGCTCGACGACGGACGCGTCCGCTTCGAGGCGTCCGACGCGTTCCGTTGGCTCGAGAAGAGCGCCGACGCGGGAGACCGCTACGGGATGGTCGTGCTCGATCCGCCCCGCTTCGCCCGCTCGACGCGGGGCCTCGCGAGCGCCATCAAGGGATATCGCGGGCTCAACGAGCTCGCCGTGCGATGCCTCGAGCCGGGTGGGATCCTGGTCACCTGCTCGTGCACGGGACGCGTGACCCGGGAGCAGTTCGAGGCCGTGATCGGAGAGGTGGCGGTGCGCTCTGGACGGCGCATCCGCATCCTCGAGAGCCGAGGGCAGGCCGCCGACCATCCGGTCTCGCCGACCTGCCCCGAGACCGCCTACCTCAAGTGCGTGATCTGCGCCGTCGAGTGAGTCAGAGCCCGACGTAGCACGAGCCCGAAGGGCAGAACGTCCAGATCCGCTCCCCCGTCTCCTCCCACCTCCAACGCACTGTCCCCACCTGGTGGGGCGAGGTGGGCGCGTACTGGACGCGCTTGGCCTGGCGACGCCGCATCGGCCCCGCCTCGTACCACGCCTCGTCGTACTGTCCGGGGAAGCGCAGGATGAACTCGCCGGCCGAGAACCCGCTGTACGGATCCAGAAAGAACCAGTCCAGGTAGCGCTGATGCCCAGGATCGGACGTGGCTCCTTCGACGCGGATGTGCGCGGCGAAGATCCCCTCCGACCAGGGGATCGAATCCTTCTGCATCCCCGCAAAAGCCACCAGCGCACCCCACGGACCGGGACGCGCACGCGCGGCCGCCGAATCGTAGATCGCGAGGTGTTGCGCGTCCGACCAGCCGGGGACGCTCTCCCGCGGCGCCAGGTCCCCTCCGACCAGCGGCTGCGTGCGGGGCGCGGCCGAGCCCGCCGCCATGACGCCGCACCACGCGTCTCCGCACTTCACGCCGATGAACTGCCTGGCGCCGCTCAGGTCCCACTCCCAGCGCGCCGTCCTCGGATAGTCGTTCGGCCCGGTGTCCGGGTACGTGCGCTCGAAGACGGGATGGTTGAACGCCGCGTCAGCGGGAGCCGTGGCCGACCCGCACGGCGCGCCGGACGCGATCGCCGCCTGCCACCCGTCGGCCGCGTCCGCGCTGTTGCGCAGCCATACGCATGCGGCACCCTGCGTGATCTCCAGCTCCGGATAGGAGTCGGCGTAGCCCTTGGCCGCGTCGCCGCCCCAGCTGTACGTCGTCACCGCCGGCTGCGGCGTCGCGAAAGCGGCGCGTGGTTGCGCGAGCGTGCCGTCCATCGGGAAGAGCGCCGCCAGCGGACCGTACGAGCCGTTCGGGCCCGTGCTCATGACGAGGCGCTGACAGTCCATCACCTCGTTCTCGACGTGCCCGATCCCCGTGAGCAGCGGAGAGAGGACCGAGTCCGCGATGGCCGCGATCGTCGCCGCGTCGCACGGCGCGGCCTGAAGAGCGGCGAGTGCAGCGCCCGCGCCGTCCTGGGCGGCGGGCTCCTCGGCCGGCTCCCCGCCACCACACGCGGCGACGAGGAGCGCGAGACCGAGGATGCTCCCGAAGGAACGGACCGTCACCTGCCGATCTGTGGGAAGGTCACGCCGATCTTGATCGCGTCGCGGTCGCCGAACGCCGCCGAGAAGCGGATGACCCACGAAGGGTCGAACTCCAGGTCGAGTCCGACGTCCACCGCCGCGTTCAGATCCATGCTGTCGCCGGGTCCGGACATGATGTCGAGGTCGATGCGCGGGACGATGTAGGGGCGAAAGGAGATTCCCTCGCTCTCGAGATTCGCGCCCACCGACAGGCCGACCGGAAACGCCGCCCAGACCTCCTCGCCGACCGAGGCACCCGCGCCGAACAGCCAGATCATGCCGATCGGGAGGTCGCTGGTGGGGGTCAGGATGGTCCCGGAGAGATCCACGCCGCCATACACCGCGATGTCATCGGCGAGGTTTTCGCCGACTCCCACCCGCAAGCCGAAGCCCACCGGAGCGGGACTCCGGCGCCACATCCCCTCGACGGCGAAGTTGCCGCCGTCGCCTGGGTCGAGGATGGAGATCCCGAGGCTCTCGGGAGAGTCCGGGGCCAGGCTCGTCGTCCCGTCCCACGGCAGCTGCGCCGCCGCCGGCGCAACCGCCGCCAGCGCAAGAAACATCGTCAGGCAGAAAACACGCATGCGAATCACCTCGTACCTCCTGTAGTCGGTGATGTATGATTCCCTTTCACACCAAGACCCCCGGCCCCGCCGCACGGAGAATACCATGACCACGTTCGAGCGCGTCTACAGCGGGGCCCAGTGGGAAGCCCACGTCGGCTACTGCCGTGCCCTCAAAGCCGACCGACAAATATTCATATCAGGAACGGCTGCAGTCGAGCCCGACGGCAGCGTGCACGCGCCGGGGGACGGGTATCGCCAGACGCGGCGATGCCTCGAGATCATCGAGCGGGCGCTGAAGGAGCTCGGGGTGGGGATCGATCGCGTGACGCGTACCCGGATGTTCGTGACCGACATCGACCGTTGGCGTGAGTACGGGAAAGCCCACGCGGAGGTGTTCGGAGCGCATCCGCCCACGACGACGATGGTCGAGGTGAAGCGGTTGATTTACCCCGACATGCTGATCGAGATAGAAGCCGATGCCGTGGTGTGAGGGTTTGGGGCTGGCGTTG
>CAMCNM010000110.1 GCA_945876015.1 Gemmatimonas phototrophica | reverse complement strand
GTGGGCCGCGTGGCGCGGCGCGCGTCCGGCTCGGGATCCGGGTGCGAGACCTCCGGCGGAGAGAGCATCCCGCGGATGTGTCCCCGCGCCCGCGCGAGCGGCTGGAGGAAGTGGAGCGCGGCGATCGTGGCGCGCGCCCACAGCCGGCTCCGCGGTACCGATTCCACCTCGGAGCGGAGCGCGTAGGCCAGGTTCTTCGCGAACGTGACCGCGAGACCGAAGAGCCCGCTCGCGAGCAGCCCCGCCGCCGCCCACGGGTACCCGCCGATGACACCGACCACCACCCCCGCCACAGTGAGCAGGCACGAGATCACCTGCCAGCGGATCGAGTGCGGGAGGAACGCGAACGGGTGGACGTCGGTCCGGTAGACCGAGGGGAACGCGGCGGTGCCCCACACGCCGGCGTTCACGCGCGTCCCCCAGAGCGAGCGCACGAACGGGATCGGGCTGTAGATGCTGCCGTGCCAGACCATCCTCCCGTTCAAGAACTTCTCGGGATGATGGGCCATCAGCCACTTCTCGCCTTCACCGTATCCAACCTGCTGGCGCCAATAAGCGCGCACGCTCGAGCGGTGGTGGTGCCAGACGAGCGCGGCGGGCGCGAATCCGATCTTCCAGCCGCGCGCCTGGAGCCTCCAGCACACGTCCACGTCGTCCCCGGCGCGCAGAAAGACGGGGTTGAAGCAGTCGATCGCGAGCAGGGCCTCGCGCCGGAACGCCATGTTGCAGCCCGGCACGTGCTCGGCGACCCGGTCGTCGAGTAGCACGTGGGTGGGACCGCCCGGCGCGCGCGCGATGCACTGGGCCATCGGCGGATCGTCCGCGGGGATCACGTTCGGCCCACCCGAGCCGACCATGTCCGTGCCGAGCATCGGCTGCACCAGGAACGTGAGCCAGTCGCGGTCCACGCGGACGTCGGCGTCCGTGTACGCGACGATCTCGCCGGTCGCCTTGGCCAACCCGAGGTTCCGCGCCCCGGACAGCCCCTGGTTCGGCGTGTCGATCACACGGACCCGCGGATGGCCGTGCGCGATCTCGCTGGTGCGGTCGCGTGAGCCGTCGTTTATCAGGATGATCTCGTAGTCCGGATAAGTCTGCCGCTCGAGCGACGCCAGGCAGTCCTCGAGCGTGTCCTCCGCGTTGTACGCGCAGACCACCACCGACACGCGGGGCCACGTCGCGCGCTTCTCGGGCGAGAACGGCACCTGCGCGAGGGCCGCCGAGAGCGCCGCGGCCGCGGGCTTGGGCTTCCGCTCCCGGTCCACCAGACCGAACTCCCAATCGTCCACCGAATGGCCGCCCCTCCACCACTCGTCGGTCCACGCGAAGGCGATCGATCCGGCGGCCCCCTCCTCGAACGCGACCCGCGCGTGGGTCGCGGTGATCTCGGCCTGCCCACTCTCCCCTTCGCGGATGCTGTCGGCCCCCGACTCCGCCAGCAGCAGCGGCTTCTGCCCCGCGATGTGCTGGAGGCGGGCGACGTAGGCGCGCAGCTCGGCCTCGCGGTGCAGGTAGACGTTGAACGCGCAGACGTCGAGGAACGAGAGGTCGAGGAACTCGGTCGGCGGGAAGTTGCCGTACGTGAAGAGCGTCTCGGGCGCCGCGGCCTTCGCGTCCTGATAGAGCTCGTGCAGGAAGCGCTCGACCCGGACCCGGCCGTGCCACCGCACCACCCCGGGTGGAATCTCGTTGCCGAGCGCGAGCAGGAACGCGGCCGGATGATCGGCCAGCTCCCGGACACTCTCCGTGACCTGCCGCCGAATCGCGCGCGCGGCCTTGCGGTCGTCCAGGAAAGCGACGTGCTGCGCCCAGGGGAGCCCCACCATCACCCGGAGCCCATTCCGGGAAGCCTCGTCGAGCAGCTCTCTGCGAGGTGACGTATAGACCCGCACGGTGTTGAGGCCGAGCTCGGCCATCATCCGGAAGTCTCTCGCGACTTTGGTGAGTGCGGGGAACTGGTACCCGTCGCTGGCGGGCGCGAACGTCCCGTAGGTGACGCCTTTGACCAGGAATCGCTCGCCGCCGGCGAGCAGGAACTTCCCGTCGGCTGCGACGCGGGCTACCGCCTGCGAGGCGGGTTCGCCGCGCACGACCGGACCCCGCTGGAGAGTTGTGGTCACTATGGGAGGGAGAGCTCCCGGAACGGGCGCGGAAAGGGGCGCAAATCGCGCCCCGAACAGTCACCACACGGGTGTTTCCAGTCAAGGATTGGCGCCCACTTCCAACGGCCCCCCCCGTGCTTCCAAAGCATGCCTCCGATTAGCTTGAGGGATGGCCGAAAAACCACGCAAGTCCAAGGTCGATTTCAAGAACGTCCGCGCCGAAGCGGGTCATCTGATCCGTGAGCACCGCAAAACCCTGTCCATCGGGATGGTGCTCATGGTCATCAACCGACTCGCGGGGCTGGCGTTGCCGGCGATGCCCAAGTACTTGATCGACAACGTCATAGCCCAGGGTCGCTCAGACCTTCTCTCGCGGCTGATCCTGGTCGCCGCGGCGGCCGCGATCGTCCAGGCGATCACCTCGTTCACCCTCGCTCAGGTGGTCGGCGTGGCCGCCCAGGGGGCGATCGCGAAGATGAAGAAGGAGATCCAGGCACACGTCCTCCGGCTCCCCGTGAGCTACTTCGACTCGACCAAGACCGGCGAGCTGATCTCCCGGATCATGAACGACCCCGAGGGAATCCGGAACCTGGTGGGCACCGGGCTGGTGCAGCTGATCGGCGGCATGATGACCGCCGTCATCGCCTTCGTGATCCTGCTGCGACTGAACCTCAGCCTCACGCTGGGCAGCGTCGGCCTCCTGCTCGTATTCGCCGGCTCAATGGCGTTCGCGTTCAACCGGCTCCGACCGATCTTCCGGAAGCGGGGCGCGCTGAACGCCGAGGTGACCGGGCGGCTGACCGAATCCATCGGGGGCGTTCGCCTGGTGAAGACATACGTGGCCGAGGATCGCGAGGAAGCGGTGTTCCGCGGCGGGGTGGACAAGCTCTTCAAGAACATCGCCTCCACAATCACCGGCACCTCGGCCATCGGAGCCCTGGCGACCGTCATCGTGGGCGGGATCGGCATCACCGTCCTCTGGGTCGGAGGGCGCTCGATCCTCGCCGGAGACATGACCACGGGCGAGTTGTTCAGCTACGTCCTGTACGTCGGCTTGATGGTCGCACCGCTGGTCCAGATCTCCTCGATCGGGACGCAGATCTCGGAGGCGTTCGCGGGGCTGGACCGCATCCACGAGCTGCGCGCGGTCCATACCGAGGACGAGATGGACGCCTCGCGCGACGCGATCGCCGAGCTCGCGGGCGACGTCCGCTTCGAGGACGTCTGGTTCGAGTACAAGCCGGACACCCCCGTCCTCAAGGGCATCTCGTTCCACGCGCCCGCCGGAACGACCACCGCGCTCGTCGGACCGTCGGGCTCGGGCAAGAGCACGCTGATCGGGCTCGTGATGGCGTTCTACCGGCCGCAGAAGGGCCGGCTGATGGTGGACGGCCGGGACCTCACCGATCTCAAGCTGCGCGACTACCGCCACCTGCTCGGCGTGGTCATGCAGGACAACTTCCTGTTCGACGGCACGGTCAAGGAGAACATCGCGTTCTCGAATCCGACCGCGACCGAAGAGGCGATCATGACCGCCTCGCGCATCGCGCACGCCGACGAGTTCATCAGCCGCTTCGACGACAAGTACGACACGGTGGTCGGCGAGCGCGGGGTGAAGCTCTCGGGGGGTCAGCGCCAGCGGATCGGGATCGCGCGCGCGATCCTCGCGAATCCGCGCGTCCTGATCCTGGACGAAGCGACCTCGAGCCTCGACAGCGAGGCGGAAGCGCTCATCCAGGACGGGCTCCGCGTGCTGCGGAAGGGGCGCACCACCTTCGTGATCGCCCACCGCCTCTCGACCATCCGGAGCGCCGATCAGATCCTGGTGATGGACCAGGGCCAGATCGTCGAGCGCGGCACTCACCAGCAGCTCATGGCGCTGCACGGGCTCTACCGCCGGCTGTACGAGAAGCAGTACGGGTTGATGCAAGACCTGTACATCAATCCGGGAGAGGAGCCCCCGGTCGAGGTCGGAAGCCGGGAGATGTGATGTGCTGACCGGAGAGATTCGCGGGCAGATCGACCGCGATCGTGTCCTGGTAGTGAACCATGGCTTCGGCGTTTCCGGGAGGCATGTAGAGCAGGAACACGTTGGTCATGGGCGCCCGCCGACCAGAACGAGTCCCCAGATCGGGGCCACGGTGACACCAGCTGGGGGCTGATCTATTTCATTGCGAATCCCCGGGAGCTGGACGTGCCCTTCAAGTGATGACTTGTACTCGATCCGGGAGCGGATCCAGAAGGGTCAGCCAGTTGCTCAGAAGATGCGAGACATCATCGCGCCCACGGAGGCCCCGCCGGACGTGGTTGAAGTGAGTCGTACGAGTCAATCGATGAAAGCGACGATTTCTTTTCTGAGTCCAACTCGGGTCTGAATGTGGACATAGTTCTCGCCAAGTCCGAGCAAGCAGCATAGAACCTTTCTCTCGATCGTGATGCTCGCCCTCAGAACATCTTGGACGCCCGACAGCACACCTCGTCTGGAATCTCCTTCTCCGTCTCCCACCGCGCACTCGCAGTCCAGCCGTCCGGTCTGATCCCCAGCGACGCGTTTTCTTGAACCAGCGTCTCCACCGGCCCATCCGATAGCACCGGCGGATCCCACCGTCCCTCGAAGTGCGTCCCGCCGCGCGGATCGACGAAGGCGGGACGCCCCCTCCCCCACCACTCCACCCGCCAGCCGCCCTCGTGCACCAGCCGGTGATGATGGCGGCAAAGGAGCACGCAGTTGTCCAGGCTTGTGGCGCCGCCGTCGGCCCAGTGGACAACGTGATGGGCGTCGGTGAAGCGGAGGCAGCACCCGGGGAAGCGGCAGCCGCGGTCGCGCGCCTCGAGGGCGCGCCGGAGCGCTCCGCGGATCGTGCGGGTCTTGCGGCCCACGTCGAGGACGTAGCCGTCGGGCTTCTGAGCAACTCTGACCAGTCCCGCGTCGCAGGAGAGGCGGCAGGACGTTTCAGCTGAAACGCGCGTGCCGTCCTCCAACTCGGACAATCCGGGCTCGCCGTCCGCCGAGAGCGTCGCGGCGTCCACATGAAGGACAACCTGATAGCGCTCCGCCCGGGTTCCGCTCACTGGAACCTCGCACGACCCGGCTTCGCCGCTGCCGAACCCGGCTCCGAGGGCTCGCTCCGCGATCAGGCAAACGGCATCCGCACGCCGCTGCGCGATCTGATCCTCGGACTCGGGATGCGCTCCAGGAACATTGTGCTCGCGGTACAAGGTGTCCGCGGCGGCCTCGATGGCTCGCATCAAGACGGCACCCTGCTCGGGCGTGAGCCGACCCTTCACGACGTACATGCCGTCATCGCCCGGGAAGACGGAGAAGGCTCTGGATTCATGCCGCACGCGCTCCCGCTCGGCCTCGTCCTGGCGGCTCCCCATCCGCCACCCTCGAACCAGCCGCTCGAGCTGGGCCGTGGTGGCTCCGCGGGCAAGGTCAAGGAGGCCTCCCTCGTTCTCGGCCGTGGCGACCCGGGTGAGCGCGCGCACCTGCGAGAACGACAGCTCTCCCCGCGCCATCGCGGCGTCGGTGAGGGGGAGACGGGCCAGCGCGCGCGCGGCCCGCACCTTCGCTCGGGCGGTCGCGACGTCCAGGCCTGTGCGGGCGGCGAGCCACCGAGCGCAGTCGCGGTGGCCGGAAGCCTCCCACCCGCGCAGGCTGTCGAACCTGGCGACCAGGGTCAGGAAACGCTGCGTGGCCGCGTGGATGTGCGCGGCCAGCGTGGCGATTTCGTCCCCGAGATCCTCGATCACGTCCTCGTGTCTCCTCACGGCGGGCCGGTACGAGGTCTCGGCCACCTCTCTGACAACCCTCATCACATATGCCATCCCACCCTCCCGATCTGAAGCGCTGCAATGACTTTCTGGAAATCTAAGAGGTGATTTCGAGGGGCCTCTGGAGGTGGCTGGAGGCTCGCGCCGGGGTCGAAACGACCGGCGAAGGGGGTGAGGCGCAGGCAAGCGCGTCTGACGGCCTCATGGGGGTGTGCCTGGGCGACCTAAAGGGCAGGGCCGGACTGTCTCGCAACCGCGCACTGAAAAAAACCCGAGGCCGCCGCGCCGCCCCCGCGGGTGGAGCCCGCCTCGAGCGAGCTGTTCGTCCAGGCGGTCGACGCCGGAACGAGCGGTGCCCTGCGCGACGGCCAGGTCACGGTGCGCTACCTGGTCCGGACTCCGATCACGCTCGATGCGGCGGCCGTGGAGCGGGTCGCGTCCGCCGAGCCCTACCGAATCGTCCACTCGGTCGCCTCGGACAGTCTGGTGGTCGAACTCCGGCTGGAGGCTCCGTCCTACGATCCGATCGATACCGTGCTCGCCGTCGTGCGGGGCGGTTCGGGCGGCACGACCAGGATCGGGATGACCCCAAGGACGGGGCGGGTAGCCGCGGCCGCCACGGCCCCCGCTGTTTCGCCCGCCACGGCCGGACCGACACGCCCGGCGGCACCGCCGGCGGCGGCCGCCGC
>CAMCNM010000109.1 GCA_945876015.1 Gemmatimonas phototrophica | reverse complement strand
CCCGGGCACCGGTGGGCCTCCGGCTTCCACGCGCGCCGAACCCGCGCCCGCTGCTCCCGCCGACACCCGCCAGCGGCCGGTGCTGCAGAGGCGGCCGCCGGAGGGTACGAGCGCTCCGGCGCCGTCGAGCCCGCCCGCGCGCGGCACGTCGCAGCCGAACTCGGGGTCTGGATCGGGATCAGGCTCGACCGGTCGCGCGCGGCCGACCGAGCCCCCCGCGTCTCCGCCGCCCTCGAGCGAGAGCGGTGGCGGGCGGAGCGCGCAGCCGCGTGCCACGTCCGGCAGCACGGAGAGCTCGCCGCCGCCCGCGAGCTCGGGTGGCTCCGAGCAGCCAGCGGTGCGCAGGACGCCTGATGGGCGGCCGGTGGTGCGGTAGGCGGGACCGGGCGATCGGTGGGGCGGGCCCGTACCTTGAGGCTCCCCTCTCCGTCGGAAGCATGCAGCGGTTCGCCTGGCTGGACCTCGTCCGATTCCTCGCCGCGATGGCCGTCGTGCTCATGCACGTGCGCGCCGATGCGTTCGTCCCATTCGGATCGCTTCCTCCTAGTCAGCAGAATCCACTCGTCGCGGCGGGCTTCGCGCTCACGCGGGTCGGTAACGAAGCGGTCATCGCGTTCTTCGTCCTGAGCGGCTTCCTGGTGGGTGGCCGCACCTTCGAGCGGACCGCCGGAGGTTCCTTCCGAGCGGCGGACTATGCGATCGATCGCGCGAGCAGGATCCTCGTTCCACTGATTCCGGCGCTCGTGCTGTCGGTGATGGTGGGGTGGGTGGTCGATCGCAGGGTCGAGCCGCTCCTGTTCGTGGGTAATCTCCTCTCTCTCCAGGGCGTGCTGCTCCCGGTCCTGGCCGGCAACGCGCCGCTCTGGTCACTCGGCTATGAGATGTGGTTCTACATCCTCGCCGGGTGCGCTTGCGTGGTGGTCTCGCGGCGTCGGATGGATCCGCTCTCCGCCGTCCTGATCGCGGTCGGCGTCTGGCTCCTCACTCGGACATGGCCGGAGCTCACGCTATGCTGGGTGATCGGCGCGATCGGCTACCTGCGCCGGCCGAGCCGGCCTTCTCCGTGGCTCGTGCTCGCCGGCCTCCTGATCGCGTGCTTCGGGATCGCCGGGACCCAGCTGGACTTGAGCTCGGCGACTCTGCCGCTCGGCCTCCTCCGGCCCTTCGTCATGCCGCTGGCGCCGTCGAGGTTGGCGATCGCCGCGGGAGCTACGCTGCTGATCCAGCAGCTCGTCCTTCATCCCCCGCGGCGTGGGTGGGCGGTCGGGCTGGAAGCGGTCGCGACGCCGCTCGCCGCGTTCTCCTACACGCTGTATCTCACGCACTTTCCCCTGCTCCGGTTGCTCCGCTACCTGGGGATGGAGCACGCGACCAGCCTTGGCGTTGCTTCGATCGGGATCTACGCGGGCGCCGTGCTCTGCTGTATCGCGGTGGCGTGGGGCATGTCACTCGTGTTCGAGCAGAACACGCCGCGCGTCCGAGCGGCGCTGAGGCGCGCGTCCGGGCGGGATGCCGCCTTGCCGGCCATGGCGCCCGGCTCGACCGCGGGAGCGTTGGAGTAGGGGATGCTCACCGCAGGCCGATCGCGGCTTTTGCGGAGAAGGTCTTGTAGCGCCCCATCCCGTATTCGGCGCTGAACCTGAGCAGGATCAGGTTCAGCTGCGCGCCGACCGCCAGACGCTTGGTCCAGTCCACGCTCGACTGGAACGCGACATGGGTTCCGTTCGCCGGGAGCGCCGGATTGTTCTGCGGATTGGCGACCGTGTAGTCCACGTCCACGTCGGCATTGTAGGTCGCTCCGTGCGCGTAGACCGAGAGCGGTCCGAGCCCAGCGCTCGCCACCAACCCCAAGGTCTTCCCCTTGGCCGCCGCGTAATTGCCCAGCTCCATCTTCTGCGTCCCCCACACCACCGCGACGTCCCAGAACGGCGTTAGGATCGGTAGCCACTACGTGAGGTTGTGCATCACGCCGAAGCCGAACGCGCTCACGTCACCGATCTCGTCCACCCCGACCATCTTCCCGACGTCGATGGTCGGGACCACCCGAGCCATGATCTGGGTTCCGAATCCGATGCCGACGGAGCCGTCGATGACGGCGAGCGGCGCGCCCGGGAAGTCGAGTCCGTCGGGAAGATCGATGACGAACTCCTGCGTGTCGGGATTCCTCCCGGCCGCCAGGATTGCCGTGCGGTAGGTGCTGCCGACACGGGGCCTGAGCTGAACGCCCGCGCCGTCACCCGCCACGGTCGGGCTCATGCCGCCGTTGTTCGCCTCGTAGGGGTTCTGGTGGGTGGTCCCGCCGAACGACACGCTGGCGGGCAGGACGACCTGGAAGGTCTTGTCCGCGTCGGGGAACGTGGCGCCGGCCACACGGATGCCGAGATCGAAGCCGAACATGCCGTGGGGGTCGGCCGAGGACACGAACCCGGCGGTCAGAGTGTGTCCCAGCCCACGCGCGAGAGGTCCCACGAACAGCTCTGCGTTGGCGCCGGTCAGGACGCTGATCTGGGTGCCGATGTCCTGCGACCGCGCGGGCGACGCCGTCAGCGCGAGGAGGAGGAGCGAAAGGTGAGGAATCCTTCTCAAGGACGGGCTCCGGTCGGGGCGGCGCCGGTCGCATGCACCTCGAACGCTACCGGCGCGCGCGACGGAAAGTCAATGCGGACGAGCACTTCCGGCGTTTCGCTCCGCATGTGCTTCGTTGATGCACCCCCCGCCCGCCGTTAATGTTTTCAGGCTATTCACCAAGGTCAGATCCGCCCAGGGCATCCGTGCGCCTAGATCATATCCGCAATTTCTGCATCGTCGCCCACATCGATCACGGGAAGAGCACGCTCGCCGACCGTCTGCTCGAGCAGACCGGCACTCTGGATCGGCGGCAGATGCGCGAGCAGGTCCTGGACAACAACGACCTGGAGCGCGAGCGCGGAATCACGATCAAGCTCCACGCTGTGCGCATGGACTATCAGGCGAAGAACGGCGAGTCGTACGAGCTCAACCTGATCGACACGCCGGGCCACGTGGACTTCACCTACGAGGTGTCGCGCTCGCTGGCCGCGTGCGAGGGCGCGATCCTGGTCGTGGACGCGAGCCAGGGCGTCCAGGCGCAGACGCTGTCGAACCTGTTTCTCGCGCTCGACGCCGGCCTCGAGATCATCCCGGTCCTCAACAAGATCGACCTGCCGGGCGCCGAGCCGGAGAAGCGGCGCGCCGAGGTGTGCGAGCTGCTCGGCGTGGCCCCGGAGGCTGTGCTGCTCGCGTCCGCCAAGGAAGGCCTGGGCGTGGACGCCATCCTCGAGGCCATCGTCGCGCGCGTCCCCGCGCCGCAGGGCGACGAGAACGCGCCGCTCCGCGCGCTCATCTTCGATTCCTACTACGACAAGTATCTCGGCGCGGTGCCGAGCATCCGCGTGGTGGACGGCGAGATCCGCGCGGGCATGACGATCGGCTTCGGCGCGTCGGACGCGCGCTACGAGGTGACCGAGGTAGGCTACATGCGCATCGCCAAGGTGCCGCAGCCCATGCTCGGCCCCGGCGAGGTCGGCTACGTGGCGGCGGCGATCAAGGAAGTGTCACACACGCGCGTGGGCGACACGATCTTCAACGCGACGCATCCGGCTCGGGAGCTCCTACCCGGCTACAAGGAAGTGCGCCCCATGGTGTTCGCGGGGCTCTACCCCACCGACACCGACGACTACGAGGACCTGCGCGACGCGCTCGAGCGGCTCAGGCTGAACGACGCGAGCCTGCACTACGTGCCCGAGACGTCCGTCGCGCTCGGCTACGGCTTCCGCTGCGGCTTCCTCGGCCTGCTCCACATGGAGATCGTGCAGGAGCGGCTGGCGCGCGAGTTCAACGTCGAGCTGATCAACACGGTTCCGAACGTCGAGTACCACGTCCTGTTCACGAACGGCGAAGAGGAGATCATCGAGAGCCCGACGCTGCTGCCCGACGTGGGCCGCATCGAGTCGATCTCGGAGCCGATCGTGCGCGTGCGCATCGTCGCACCGGCGGAGTACATCGGAAACATCCAGAAGCTCGCCCACGAGCGGCGCGCGCTCTTCCGCGGCATGAGCTACCTGGACAAGGAGCGGGTGGAGCTCGACTACGAGCTGCCGCTCGCCGAGATCGTCCTCGACTTCTACGACAAGATCAAGGGATCGACGCGCGGCTACGCGGCGATGGACTACGAGTTCCTCGAGTACCGTCCTGACGACCTGGTGAAGCTCGACATTCTCGTGAACGGCGACCCGGTGGACGCGTTCTGCGTGATCATTCACCGGGACAAGGCGTTCGAGTACGGCCGCGAGCTGACGCAGAAGCTCAGGGAGCTGATCCCCAGGCAGCAGTTCGAGGTCGTGCTCCAGGCGGCGATCGGAGCGAAGATCCTCGCGCGCGAGACGGTAAAGCCGCTGCGCAAGAACGTGACCGCGAAGTGCTACGGCGGCGACATCTCGCGCAAACGGAAGCTTCTCGAGAAGCAGAAAGAGGGAAAGAAGCGCATGAAGCAGGTCGGCACCGTGGAGATTCCCCAGGAAGCGTTCCTGGCGGTCCTGTCGCTGGGAGAGTGACGCGCACTCACGGAACACCCATATGCGCATCTCGGTCATCGTCTCGACCTACCAGCGCCCGCGCGACCTCGGCCTCGTGCTCGAGGGCTACGCGCTGCAAGACGATCCGGACTTCGATCTGGTGGTGGCGGACGACGGCTCCGGCGCATCCACCGCGACGACGGTGGCCGCCGCGGCCCTGCGTGGTGGTGCCTGGAGCGACCTGCGCCACGTCTGGCAGCCCGACCGGGGCTTCCGGAAGACCGAGATCCTCGACCGCGCGATCCGCGTCGCGTCGGGGGACTACCTGATCTTCTCGGACGGCGACTGCATCCCGCGCCCCGACTTCGTCGCGACGCATCGCGGGCTGGCGGAGCCGGGACGGTTCCTCTCCGGCGGATACGTTCGGCTGCCGGCCGACCTCTCGGCGGCGCTCGAGCCCGAGCACGTTCGTGCCGGCTGGATCTGGAAGCCGGGTGAACTGGCGAAGCGCGGGCTCACGGGCTGGCGGGCGCGGCTCCGGATGCTCCAGCCCGGCACGATGCCCGCTCTCCTCGACCGCATCACGCCGACGCGGGCCACCTGGAACGGAATGGGCGCTTCGACCTGGAAGGAGGCAGTGCTCGCGGTGAACGGTTTCGACCTCGACCTCGGGTACGGCGGCCTCGACCGGGAGTTCGGGCAGCGCCTCGAAAACCTGGGTCTCCGCGGTCGCCAGGTGCGCCACAGGGCGGTTCTGCTGCACCTTCATCATGACCGCCCATATCGGGACCCCGCGGTCAAGGCCCGCCAGCGCGCGTTTCGGCGCGAGGTGGCCAGGACCGGCCGGACCCGCGCCGAGCGGGGGATCGATCAACTGTCCGACGAATCCATCACTCCACCCCGGGAGACATCATGATCAGCCGCTCTTCGGGTGAGGCCACTCCCGCGCAGCCGTCCGGGCGTTGGATCGTAGGCGTGGACATTGGCGGGACCAACATCGTGGTCGGGGTGATCCCCCTGGACGGCGGAACCCCCGCCTCTCTGGCAACGCTCCCCACCGAAGCCGTGCGCGGAAGCGAGTTCGTGATCCAGCGCGTCGCTTCCATGGTCGAGCACGCGATCGCGGAGACGCTCGACGGACAGGGTGGCACGCGCGCGGACATCGCCGGAGTCGGCATCGGATCACCGGGACCGATCAATCGGGAGAAAGGCACGGTGATCAACACCCCGAACTTGGGTTGGAAGAACCTGCCCCTGCGCGACCTCGTCAGTCATGCCGTGCATCTCCCGGCCACGCTCGACAACGACGCCAACTGCGCGACGTACGGAGAGTGGTGGCTCGGCGCCGGCCGGGGTGTGGACTATCTGGTCGGAATCACGCTCGGTACGGGCATCGGCGGCGGCATCGTCCTCAACGGGGAGATCGTGCACGGCGCGTCCGACGCGGCGGGCGAGGTCGGCCACATGACGATCGAGTTCACCGGCCGGAAGTGTAAGTGCGGCAACTACGGCTGCCTCGAGGCTTATTGCTCGGGCCCCAACATCGCGGCGCGGGCGCGCGAAGGGCTCGAGGCCGGCTACGAGTCGATCCTCACGCAGCTCGTGGACGGACACCTCGAGCGCATCACCGCCGCGACCGTGTACGAGGCGGCGGTGCTCGAGGACCGGTACGCGAACGAGGTGATGGCCGAGACGGCCAAGATCCTCGGCGCGGGCGTGGCCAACGTCATCAACGTGCTGAACCCGCAGGCGATCGTGATCGCGGGCGGCGTCACCCGCGCGGGTGAGCATCTGTTCGGACCGCTGCGCTCCGAGGTGAGGCGGCGCTCGTTCCGCTCCGCGTACGACGCGTGCAAGATCCTCCCCGCGGCGCTCCCCGAGACCGCGGGCATGATCGGGGCGGCGGCCGTGTTCAAGAAGATCGCGTTCGGCGCGGTCTGAGCGGTGCCGTCCAGACCGCTCCGGCTGGGCGTGGTCGGCACGCTGGTGTGGGACACCATCGTGCGGGACGACCGTCCCGCGCCGGTCGAGGAGTGGGGCGGGATCGGCTACGCGCTCGA
>CAMCNM010000108.1 GCA_945876015.1 Gemmatimonas phototrophica | reverse complement strand
CGAACGAGTAGCTGCGCGAGCGGGTTGGCCGGATCCAGGTCGCGGTGTACACCACCGACCAGGAACCCGAAGCTCGACCCCGACGACCCGAACTCCTGCTGCACCCTAGCCACCCCCCATCCGGCGCGCGGAGCGACACGCACGTCCTGGATGAGGGGCGATCCGATCGTGGCGACGTGCGCGAATGACTCGTCGGTGAGCGCGCCCAGCACCCCGATGGAGGTCCCCGATGGGAGGCGCCCGGTGAGCTTCGCGGCCCCGAGGATCCGGCTGGTCTGCGGAGCGTCCACGAAGTCGCCGCTGGCGCGGCCCGCGGGTGGCGCCCCGATACGCCGAGTGTACACCAAGTTGATGATGCGCAGATTCAGCAGCTGCGATCCCTCGCTGAAGAACTGCCGCCGCTCCGGGAAACGGGTGGGGAACGCGGTCAGGTTCACCTCGGCGGGGTCGGCCTCCACCTGGCCGAAGTCCGGGTTGAGCGTCGCGTCCAGCGTCAGGTTGGGGCCGACGCCAAGCTTCATGTCGAGCCCCACGCGACTTTTCAGATTCCGGCCATCGTCGAACGGGTTTGCGGCGTTGCGGTTGGCGTTCATCCTCGAGGAGCCGACCACGAACGGGAGCATCTCGACGCGGCGGCTGGGACGAATGCCCTCAATCCCGTGCAGGTCCCCGAACCGCGACGCCCACGCGCGCTCCGTGCGCGGCACCACGATCCAGTAGTCCTCCTCCTCGAGCGTCGGGATGAACCGGCGGATGTTCAGCCCCCAGACCTGCTCGTCCTGATCGTTGAAACGGAGCTGCGTGAATGGGATCCACATCTCGGCCGTCCAGCCCTCCGCGTCAACCTGCGTACGCGCCCCCCACACCGGGTTGAAGCCCTCGTCCCGCTGGTTTTCCTGATCCTGCGGATGGAAGTGGTCGAGTCGCGCGCCCGAAGCGGTGACGCCGAACGTGTACGCCGTGCGGCGATCGAGGAACGTGTCGAGCGAGATCAGGATGTGCTCGGCCACGTCGTCGGTCTGATCGCGCCCGCCGAGGGGCGCCTGGATGGCGGACGGATCCTGGCTGTACATCCGCGCACCGACGTAGAGGGCGTTCCCCTCGTAGACGAAGCGCACCTCCATGCGGTCCGTGGGAGCCGCGCCCTCGGTGGGCTCCTTCTGGACGAAATCGCGAATCGGAGTCGCGCGCTGCCACGCCTGCTCGCTCAACTCGCCGTCGAGCTGGATCGAGCCGTCGTCCACCCGCGCGGCCATCGCCTGGTGGGCCTGAACCCCCTGCTGGGCACCGAGCGCCGGTACCGACAGGAGGAACGCCGCCCACAGGCACACACCGACTCGCAGCATGGACGCCTCGATCGCTTGTATTTGGGGGATCCGAACGGGCCCTACGCGGCGCGATACTACCACTCACCCCGCGACCGGGAAAAGCGCTCAGGCGCCGTTCCGGGCCAGCGCGGCCAGCAGCTTCTCGTGGATTCCGCCGAAGCCGCCGTTCGACATGACGAGGATCACGTCGCCCGCCTCGGCCTCGGGGGCGATAGTGGCCACGATGCGGTCCACCTCGGGGATGTGGTCGGTGGGAGTCCCGCCCTTCCGGAGGGAATCGGCCAGCGCGTCGGGATCCATCCCGGTGTCCGCGTCGTAGCGCTCCGGGTGGAAGAGCCCGGCCAGCACGACGCGGTCGGCGTTGGCGAGCGCCTCGCGGTAGGGCTCCTGGAATCGCCGCAGCTGCGCCGTGTAGCTGCGCGGCTCAAAGATCGCGATCAGCCGGCGGCCGCCGAACCGCTGGCGCGTCGCGGCGATCGTCTCGCGCACGGCGGTCGGGTGGTGCGCGAAGTCGTCGATCACGGTCACGCCGCGCACCTCGCCTTTCACCTCCATGCGCCGCCGCACGCTCTCGAAGGTGCGAAGCCCTTCGACCAGCCCGCTCCAATCGGCACCCGCGGCGGTGCCGGCCGCGAGCGCGGCCAAGCAGTTCCGCACGTTGAACGCGCCGACCAGGGGGGTCTCGACCCGTCCGCGCGGCTTCCCGTCGTGGACGACGTCGAACGACGTCCCGCGCGGGCCGTATTCGATCCGATCGGCGCGCCAGCACGGATTGCCCTGCGCGTCCGGCGCTTCGACGCCGACCGACTCGACCGGCGCGAGGGACTTCGCGCTCAGCTCCCGCGCGATCTGCGTTTCCCACCCCACCACCAGCGTTCCGGTGCGCGGGATCAGGTTGACGAAGCGCGCGAACGCGAAGCGGTACGCGGTCTCGTCGCGGTAGATGTCGGCGTGGTCGAACTCGACGTTGGTCACCACCGCCGTGTGCGGCAGGTAGTGCCACATCTTGGGGCCTTTGTCGAAGTACGCCGTGTCGTACTCGTCGGCCTCGATCACGAAGTACTCGGAATCGGTCAGCCGGAACGAGACGCCGAAGTTCTCGGCCACGCCGCCGATCAGGAACGACGGGTTGAGACCCGCGGACTCGAGCAGCCACGAGAGGATCGACGTGGTGGTAGTCTTTCCGTGCGTGCCCGCTACCGCGAGGACGTGGCGCCCGCGCAGGAACTCCTCCTTGATCGTGTGCGCGGCGGACGTGTACGGCAGCCGCCGGTCGAGCACGGCCTCGAGCTCCGGGTTGCCGCGGCTGATCGCGTTGCCGACCACGATCATGTCCGGCGCGGGCTCGAGGTTCGCCGGATCGAACGTCTTCGCGTACCGGATGCCCAGCTCGTCCAGCTGCGTGGACATGGGCGGGTAGACGCCCTGGTCGGAGCCGGTGACCTCGTAGCCCTTGGCGCGGAGGAGCCCGGCCAGGGAGCCCATGGCCGTGCCCGCGATGCCGATCAGGTGATAGCGCAAATGATCCTTCAGTCTCGCAGCGACAGGGCTCCGAGCTCCTTCAGCGTCTGGGCCAGCTTCTCCGCCCCAGACCCCGGGGCCAGCGGGCGCTGGTAGAGGATCTGGTTCGCGTAGAACCAGATGTCGGTGTCGCGCAGGATCTGGGGCCTCGCCTTGATCACGTCCGCGTACTCGCCCAGGAACGCATCCCCTCGCCGCGCGACCAGGTGACCGAGGAGCCTGCCCTCGCCGAACACCGGGTCGAGCTGGCCGGTCCCCACCAGCTCGAAGTAGAGCCGGCTCACGTCCGCATCGTCACCCATCCGCTTCAGGCGCTCGAGAATGAAGGACTGGAGATCGCGCCCCATCGCGGGCTCGGTCTCGTCCCGCCCGCGAGCGTGGCCCGCACGGACCAGCTCCGCGAGGAAGGCCACGTGCTCCACCTCGAGCGAGTCGCCGAGCGGGACCGGCTCGAGCAGCGCGAAGAAAGCGCTGGCCAGGGGCCGTCGGACCCCCGCCTCGATCCGGATCTGGTCCTGGAACCAGCGGAGCGCACGCGCGTCACCACAGGTGGCCAGCACTTTGGCGAAGCCGCGGCCCACGGCGCCCAGAGCGGAGTCGGGATACTGGACCGCGAGGGCCCGCTCCAGATCACGGTCGTGCGCCGCGCTCACCGCGGGGCAGGGATCGGCGAGCGATGCGATCTGCTCGGCGGTCTGGGCACCGACGGGGCCCACCAACGAGACAGCGGCGACGAGCGCGACGATGAAGGCGCCTCTCATCATCCTCCGTAGAACAGCCGGACGATCCACACCGACAGGAGCGCTGCGGCGACGTCTGCGGTGAGCCCGGCCGCGATCGCATGACGGGTTCGCTTGATGTTGATCGCGCCGAAATAGACGGCGATCACGTAGAACGTGGTCTCGCTGGAGCCGAACATCACGGCCGCCATCTTCACCAGGATCGAATCCTCGCCGTACCGGTTGATCATGTCCACCACCAGTCCGGCCGAGCCCGAGCCCGTGAGCGGCCGGATGATCGCCATCGGCAGGAGCTCGCCCGGGAAGCCGAGCGGAGCGAGCACCGGGGCTAGGAACGCGACCAGGGAGTCCATCGCGCCGCTGGCCCGGAACATCGCGATCGCGAACAGGATGGCGACCAGGTAGGGGATGATCCGCACCGCGACGCCGAAGCCTTCCTTGGCGCCCTCGACGAACGTCTCGTAGACCGGGACGCCCTTCACCAAGCCGTAGAGCGGGAAACCCACCAGGATCGCGGGCACCACGAAGACCGAGAGGAGCGCGAGCGTGTCGCGGAACGCGTTCACGAGGCGGCTCCCCGCTCGGGATCCGAGGCCCGTACGCTGGGCAGCCGTCCGTACAGCTTGGTCGCCACGATCGCAACCAGCAGTCCGAGGAACGTCGTGAGGATGATCGGAAAGATCAGCTGATTGACCTGGAGGCCCATCAGCGCGAGCAGCAGGACGGGCGGCACGAGCTGCACGCTCGCGGTGTTGATCGCGAGGAACATCACCATCGGGTTGGTCGCGGTGTCGTCGCTCGGGTTGAGCTTCTGCAGCTCCTGCATCGCCTTGATCCCGAAGGGTGTCGCGGCGTTGCCCAGCCCGAACATGTTCGCGGTGATGTTGAGCGCGATCATGCCGAACGCGGGATGATCGGGTGGCACCTCGGGGAACAGGGGACGGAGCACCGGGCGGACCAGCTTCACCAGCGAGTAGATCACGCCCGACGCCTCGGCGATCTTGAGCATGCCGAGGAAGAGCGAGAGCACCCCGATCAGCGAGATCGCGATCTCCGCAGCGGTCTGCGCGAAGTCGAGCGCGGCGCCCGAAATCGCGTTCAGCTTCACGAAACGCACCGGCTCGAAGCGAAGGGAGGCCGGAACCGCGAGCACCGGATTCGGCCCCGGCGGCGCGAACGCCACCAGCGCCCCCTGCAGCTCGTCGTCGTTCGACCTGGAGACGGTCGCGATGGTCGCGAGCGGCTCGGGCAGGCTCGCGCCGGCGTCGAAGCGGAGCTGGGCGCCTTCTTCCGTGGTGATCAGCGCGCCGGAGTAGCTCTCCTGCGGGGCCTCGTCGGCGCCGTAGAAGCGTGCGTACTGCGCGGGATCGATGCGGATCCGCACCGGCACCCGCCGAGCCGTGTCGTCATATCCCTGCGGAAACGATACCTCGACCGGCAGGGCCTGGTCGTTCCGGTACCGATCGTTCCTCAGATCGCGGACGTCGTTGCCCACCGCGAACAGGAGGCTCGAGACGATCAGTCCGGCCCAGATGTAGTTGAGCATCAATGCGCGGTTGGAGGCGGACCAGCGGTGACATACCTAGGGACGCCCCCCCGCCGTCGCAAGCCGCGAGCCCCCGGGTCCGGCCAACCGACGACCCCACCGGCTGGTGCGAGACCCAGGCGACCCGATAGAGTTGGACACGCGTCCCAGCCACTCCCAGAGCTCCGCAGACTTGACCGACTTCCATCCACCAGCCGAGGTAGACGTCCCTTCGGCTCCCGTGGCGCCGCCGGCGGGTCGGCGCTACGACCGCTCCATCGTCGAGGGCCCCCTGCCCTCCGCCGTCTGGAAGATCGCGTGGCCCACCATGGTCACAAACATCGTAGGCGGCATGCAGGGCATCGTCGACCACGTCATGGTCGGCCACCTGGTGGGCTTCACGGGCAACGCCGCGATCGGCGTGTCTTGGCAGATCTTCGTGGCGGTGATCGTCTTCATCAACTCGCTGTTCACCGGCATGAGCGTGCTGGTCGCGCGCTTCGCCGGCGCGGGCGAGGAAGAAAAGGTCAACCGCACCGTCTATCAGGCGCTGCTGATCGCGCTCGGGCTCTCGCTATTCGTAATGGCGCCCCTCGGGTACGCGTTCTCACCCCAGCTGCTCGACCTCGTGAACGCCTCGCCCGAGGTGAAGGCCGAAGCGCTCCCGTTCCTGCGCACGATGTTCATGTTCAGCACGGGTATGCTCGTGTGCTACATGATGGGCGCCGCCTGGCGCTCGGCCGGCGACGCGCGCACGCCGATGATCCTCGGCATCACCGCCACGCTGCTCAACATCGTCCTCAACGTGGTGCTGATCAGCGGCTTCGGACCGATCCCCGCGTTCGGCACGGTGGGCGCCGCGATGGGCACCTGCACCGCGAACGGACTGGTCGCCATCTACGCACTGGTGAAGCTGATCCGGGGCGACTGGGTGGTCGGGCTGCCAAAGAAGGGCTCGTTCGGCCCAGACTGGACGATCATCAAGTCGCTGTTCCGCTTCGGGCTCCCGACCGGGATCCAGGGGATCGCGATGAACGTCGGCGGCGTGCTCATGCTCTCGTTCATCGGCTCGCTCGCGGCCAGCGCCGCCGCCCAGGCAGCGTTCGCCGTCTCGTACTCACAGCTGTTCTCCCTAGTCACGTGGACGGCGCTCGGCCTGATGGGCGCGACCGCGGCGGTTGCCGGTCAGAACCTCGGGGCGGGCAAGCCGGACCGGGCGGAGCACGCGGTGCACGTAGCCGCGCGGATCGCGCTGGGCGGCGCCGCGTTCATCGGCCTGTGCTTCTTCTTCTTCCCGGCCCAGCTGCTGGGCATCTTCGGGATGAACGATCAGGAAGTCGTCGAGATCGGCACGGTGCTGCTGCGCGTGCTCAGCGTGTCGGGGCTGCTGATCGCGGTGGCGCTCACCTACACGGGCGGACTGCAGGGGACGGGGGACACCAAGAGCCCGCTCTACATCGCGATCGTGTCGAACGTGGCCGTGCCCCTCGGGATCTGCTTCGTGATGCGCGCGATCGGCACGCTTCAGCC
>CAMCNM010000107.1 GCA_945876015.1 Gemmatimonas phototrophica | reverse complement strand
CCAGCCACCCTGCCGATAGCGGCGGACCCATTTCCAGACCGTCCGTGCACTAATCCCCAGCGAATGGCTGACTTCCGGGGCCGACTGCCCTTCAAACACCACCCTCTGAACCACCAGGACTCGACCTGCGACCACGAGCCGCGCATTCTGGTGGATGTTCACTGAGACCTCCGGCGAGCTGGGATGGTTGACTAGTCATCTCCAGCCTGCGCTCGTCGGAGCTCAGTGAACAACGTCCTTAGCAATCACAGCTAGATCGGGACGCTCCGGTCCGGAGGGTGTCGCGGGCCGAAGTCATTGCCTACCATTGGGCCCTCACCCCCGTGGCTCGCATCAAATGGCGCCTTTTGCGATGAAGCGCTGGTTCCAGTCCAACCCTGCCCCAGCTCCCGTGACTCCCGCGGTGGCCGCTCTTTCCGAGCGGCTCAAGGTTCTGGAGAAGGAAGCCGACGAGGCCCGGCTGGGCTTCCGGGGAACGCCCCTCAATCGGGCGGGCGATCTCTGCATGCAGGAGAAGGAAACGACCCGCGCTCTCGAGTACTACGGCCGCGCGATCGATGCCTACCTGCACGACGGACACCCCGAGCTGGCCCGCGGCGTGGCGCAGAAACTGATCCGGGTTCACCCGAACGCGGTGCGCACGTACTGCACGCTCACCTGGCTTGACCTTGGCCTCGGGTATCTCGCGGACGCGCGCACGCACGTGGGCGGGTATGTCTCGGCGGCCCGGCGCGCGCGACGCGAGGACCTCGCGATCGGGCAGGTCAAACAGATGGCTGCCACGGTTACCGACCTCGGTTTCCGCGAGGCCGCAGCCACGGCTCTCGAGGACCTGGGCGACCGCGCGGCCGCGGGCGAGATCCTGGAGACCTTCCCCACGCCACCCGCGCCCGAGACACAGGACGGCGAGGTGAGCGAGCGCTGCTTCGAGGCCGCCAAGTCTTCCGGCGGCCGTCAGTCCTGACGCTCCGGTCGGTCACCCCTCCGATGGAAGACGATACGGGGCAAGGCGCGGCGGTCCTGGGACCCGTGGTGCTCCGCGTCGCGGACGTGGCGCGCGCCCTGGCGTTCTGGGAAGGCCTCCTCGGTCTCGCCGCGGGCACCCTTCCGGACGGCTCCATCAGCTTGGGACCCGCGGGCGAAGCGAGGTCGTTGCTCGTGCTTCGGCCCGACGCCGAGGCACCGAGCGCTCCACACGGCTCGACCGGGCTCTTCCATCTCGCGCTCCTGCTCCCGGACCGTGCTGCGCTGGGAAGCGCCTACCTCAAGTTGGACGCGGCCGGCGGTCGTCGCTTCTTCGTGGGTGCTTCGGATCATCTGGTGAGCGAAGCTCTCTACTTCCAGGATCCGGAGGGCAACGGGCTTGAGCTCTACCGCGACCGTCCGCGCTCCGAGTGGGGTTGGAGCGGAGACGAGATCGCGATGGCCACCGACCCGCTCGACCTTGCGGGGGTGCTCGCCGCGGCGGGACAGCCCGACCCATCGGCGCCCGCTGTCGGACCCGGCACCGTGCTGGGGCACATCCATTTGCGAGTAGGTGACCTGCAGCGGACCGCGGCGTTCTATCGCACGCGGCTCGGGATGGACGTCACCGTGTCGAGCTATCCGGGCGCCCTCTTTCTGTCATGGGGGGGATACCACCACCATCTCGGCCTCAACGTCTGGGGAGGCGGGGTGCGCACGCCTCCACCGGCGGGAGCGCGTGGCCTGATCGGGTGGGACGTGCGCGCACCTTCGGCGCCCGAGCATCAGGCGCTCGACGATCCGGACGGCGTGCTCGTGCGGGTGAGACACTAGAGGCCGAGCAGCCCCAGCAGCCGGTAGCTCAGGATGAGGGAAACCGAGGTCGGCCTGCGCGAATCCACGCGCATCTTCCGGACCTCCACCGTGCTGGAGATGCGGCCGCCTCCCCCCCGTAGTCCGGCCACCAGGGAGAATCCAGTCTTCCTCTCGCGTATGGTGGACGTTCCGAAGTACGTGTCCATGACCGCGGGGCCTCCTCCGACGTAGAGTCCCGGGACGACGTTGAGCCGGATGTCGGCCGTGCCCTGGTACTCCCTCAGCCCGTCCTGGAAGATCGCGTCCACCCCTCCCACCAGAGTCGGACCCAGGAAGGGAATCGGAAACGGTACGATCAGCACCGCGCCGATCGAAGGGGATTGGTCCTTGAGAAACCAGCCGCCGCGCACGCCGATCGATGGGCTCCAGAGCCGCGGGGGACCGGGCATGCCCGGGATCTGCGCCGCACCCGAGCTCGGCGACACCCCCAGGGCAATCGCGATCGCGGCGACTCCGAGTACCGCGGCAATTGTACGTCTCATCTCGCCCGACCTCCGCTGTGCGTTGACCCTGTGCGCCCTATCGTCGAACCCCACCTCATGGTGAGACACCGAGGTGTCGCCGTCCAGTTTCAGCCGGTCCAGGACCCGTCCGCGGAGCCTCGCACCATCAGCACGGGAACCATCGATCGATGGCGCACGGCCGATGCGACGCTGCCCAGGATGACGTCGGCGACGATCCGATGCCCGTGCGTCGCCATCGCGATCAGGTCGCAGCCCTCACGCTCGGCGGCGCTGGTGATCTCGGCGGCGGGCTCGCCGGAGGCGAGCAGCGCCTCCGTCGGGATGCCCGACGCATTGAGTTCCGCGGACAGCCGGTCGAGATACTCCCGGTCGCGCCGGATCTCCTCCGACTCCCGCAGCTGCAGCGCGTCGATGTTGCGCGCCGCCCACCCGTCGGCCACGTGGATCAGCAGGAGGCTGGCGCCGCAATGATTGGCCAGCGTCCTCACGTGCGCGAGGATCGCCGCGTCGTAGGGCGTGTTCTCCAGGGGCACCAGAATGCGCGAGTACATCAGGAGAGCCACGCCCGCGCCGTCTGCACGAGCAGCCAGACGTTGAGCGACGCGATCACGAACGCGACCAGATAGGCGAGCGAGCTGAGCCAGAGCGGATTCACGAATTCGCCCATCTTCTTCTTGTCGGAGGTGAATCCCACCAGCGGAAAGACCGCGAACGAGAGCTGGAGGGACAGGATCACCTGGCTGAACACCAGAAGCTGTGCGGTGCCGCTCTCCCCGTAAATGGCCGCCACGATCACCGCGGGAACGATCGCGATCGAGCGCGTGATCAAGCGCCGGACCCAGGGGCGGAGGCGGATATTGAGGAACCCTTCCATCACGATCTGTCCGGCGAGCGTGCCCGTGAGCGTCGAGTTCTGGCCGGAGGCGAGCAGCGCGACCGCGAACATGGTGGAGGCTCCCGCGACGCCGAGCAGGGGGGTGAGTAGCTGGTACGCGTCCTGGATCTCGGCCACCTCCGTGTTTCCGGATGTGTGGAACGTCGCGGCCGCCACGATCAGGATCGCGGCGTTGATGAACAGCGCGAACGACAGCGCGATCGTAGAGTCGATGAACGCGTAGCGAACCGCTTCGCGCTTTCCGGCGCTGCTCGCGTCGTACTGTCTTGTCTGCACGATCGAGGAGTGCAGGTAGAGGTTGTGCGGCATCACGGTCGCCCCGAGGATGCCGATGCCGATGTAGAGCATGTCGCGGTTCAGCAGGATCTCCGTCGTGGGCAC
Source organism: Gemmatimonas phototrophica (assembly GCA_945876015.1). GTDB lineage: Bacteria > Gemmatimonadota > Gemmatimonadetes > Longimicrobiales > Gaopeijiaceae > UBA2988. The sequence goes on along the minus strand of CAMCNM010000107.1, from coordinate 3,104 downwards.
GAAGCCCGCCATCACGGCGCCTATGGCCGGATGGGAGGCGATGATCTCGAACGCGAAGCAGACGCCGATCAACAGCACGAGGCTGATGACGACCGCCTCGAGCCAGCGGAAGCCCTTGTTCTGGAGCATGAGCACGATCATCACGTCGGCCGCGGTGATCACGATGCCCCAGACCATCGGTATCCCGAAGAGCAGGTTGAGGGCGATCGCCGAGCCGATCACCTCGGCCAGGTCGCAGGCCGCGATCGCCAGCTCGCACAGAATCCAGAGCACGAACGAGGTGAGTGGCGAGTAGTGATCGCGGCACGCCTGCGCGAGATCACGGCCGGTGACGATGCCGAGCTTGGAGGCGAGTCCCTGGAGCAGGACCGCCATCAGATTCGACATCAGGATGACCGAGAGCAGCGCGTAGCCGAACGCCGAGCCGCCCGCGAGGTCGGTCGCCCAGTTGCCCGGGTCCATGTAGCCGACCGCGACCAAGTAGCCCGGTCCCGCGAAGGCGAGCATCTTCCGCCACTTCGACCGGTGGGAGACCGGAACCGAGTGATAGACCTCGGCGAGCGACGGGGTGAGCCGCGCGCGGTTCCATCCTTCGGTCGGATGGAAGTTGCCGTCGATCGGCTTCGGGGCTTCGACGGCTCCCCGCACGGGTTCTGAGGTCACGCTCTCCTGTCCTCGGGAACGATTCAGGCTATTTAGGCCCGCCTAAGTGCGGTCTCGGGAGGGAGGCTGTCAAGCCGGACACCAACTGGCCCATGAACCCACCGAGGAAGGTGGACCGCACCTCTCTCTGGGCATCGGCGACGACCACGGTACCTCCAGGCGGGGGCGATCCGGCTGGCGAACCCTTCGGGCCCGCGTTCAAGCCATCCAGATCACCAGCAGCGCACCGGCTCCGGCCAGTAGCACGATGAACTGCTCAGCCTGGGAGCGATTCTGCGCCGCTCGGGTCCTCGCTGTGGCCTTCCGTGTATCCTCGGTAATCATCCTGCCACCCTCCGTTGAGTCGTCCTTCTCGACGCCCTTCCCAAGAGCGAGATCCGTGCCACATGGGCCCACCATACGATGCTCTATTACATTGCCATATATGGACTTATGACGTCGATGCCGGGCCGTTGGCCGGGTTCGGGCCACCGCACGAGATGTGTGTCCCATCGCGGAGCTCGACCGCGTCCATAAGGCGCCACACGCTCCTTTTTCACGCCATCGATCCGAGTGCGGCGAAACGTGCGGCGTGATAGATCCGTGGTAGCTGGGGCGCCCGCGTTCTTCTTTCGAAAGGATCGTGCATTGGGGCCGGAAGTCGATGCGGAGCCCCCAGCCTTGCGCCGCCGCGGGCCCGCGGAGCCACCCACCAGGCAGTAGACCTTCCGGAACCCGCCCCGGAACCGTCGGTAGCACGGGTCGCCCGCGCGCGTCACGCGCTACCCCATCTCGCGAGGTCGAATGGAAGAGCGGGACCCGCGCTGCCGCCCGATCGGGGTTTTCGACTCGGGGCTCGGCGGACTCACGGTCGTGAAGGAGATCGTCAGCCGGCTGCCGCACGAGTCCGTCCTCTACTTCGGTGACACCGCGCGCGTCCCCTACGGCACCAAGTCGCCGGAGACGATCCGACGCTTCTCCCGCGAGGCGGTTCACTTCCTCCTCTCCCGGCAGGTCAAGACGATCGTGGTCGCGTGCAACACGGCGACCGCGCACGCGCTCGAGGTGCTGGTCCGCGAGACGCCGGTGCCCGTGATCGGCGTGATCGAGGCGGGCGCTCGCGCGGCGCACCACGCGAGCGAGTCGGGGCGCATCGGTGTGATCGGCACGTCGGGGACGGTCGGATCGGGCGCCTACGACCGGGCGGTGCGCGCGCTCCGGCCCGCGGTCGAGGTCTACGCGCAGGCGTGCCCGTTGTTCGTGCCCTTGGTGGAAGAGGGGCTGGCCTATCACGAGGCGGCGCGGCTGATCGCGCGCGACTATCTCGCGCCGCTGCACGAGGTCCAGATCGACACGCTGGTGCTAGGATGCACGCACTATCCGGCGATGCGCGCCCTGATCGGCGAGGTGATGGGCCCCTCGGTCCGCCTGATCGATTCCGGCGAGGAAACCGCCCTCGAGGTCGCACGCACGCTCCTGGAAAACGATCTGTTGGCTCCCGAAGGCAACGTGCCGACCCGACGCTTCACCGTCAGCGACCTTCCGCTGCGGTTCCGCAAGGTCGGACGGCTGCTGGTCGGCGAGATGATCGAGGACGTCGAGAAGGTCGAGATCGAGGGCTGTCGCGAGTCCGTCGGTTAGCGCGTCCGACCGAGACATTCCCCGGCCCTCTCGGTCCGGTTAGCGTTGGGGCGGCAATGCAGCACTCCCTCGATCTTCCCTCGGCGCCTCCACCCGACCGCATCGCGCGGGCTCTCCGGGACACGTTCGGCTACGACACCTTTCGGCCCGGCCAGCGTGAGGTCATCGATGCCGTGATGGAGGGGCGCGACTGCATCGCGGTCATGCCCACCGGTGCCGGGAAGTCACTCACCTTCCAGCTCCCGGCCCGTCTGCTCGACGGAACCGTGCTCGTGGTGTCTCCGCTGATCAGCTTGATGAAGGATCAGGTGGACCAGCTCAAGGAGCTCGGGTTCAAGGCGGCCGAGATCAACTCTTCGCTGGATCCGGAGGAGCGCCGCCGTCGCCTGGCCGCGCTCAAGCGCGGCGAGTACGAGCTCGTCTACCTGGCGCCCGAGGCGCTCGAGGGACGGCTGCGGGACTTCCTCAAGGACTGTCCGCTGTGCTTGCTCGTGGTCGATGAGGCGCACTGCATCAGCCAATGGGGGCATGATTTCAGGCCCTCGTACCGGCGGCTCGAGCGCCTGCGCGATCAGCTCGACGTCCCCGTGCTCGCGCTGACCGCCACGGCGACGAGGGCGGTCGCGACCGACATCATTGGCCAGCTGGGGATGCGTAAGCCCGCGGGCTTCAAGGGCTCGTTCTTTCGCCAGAACCTGAGGATCGGCTGCCGCAAGAAGGGGGAAGGGGACACGCGCCGCGAGATCCTCGGGCTGGTGCGCGAGCGGGAGGGGGAGAGTGGCATCGTCTATTGCCTCTCCCGCAAGACAGTGGAGAGCACG
>CAMCNM010000106.1 GCA_945876015.1 Gemmatimonas phototrophica | reverse complement strand
CCCGACCAAGAGCGCGAGCGCGGCGAACGCGAACGCACGGCGGCGGCGAGGCGCGTTCATCGGCTGGGCACCTCCGCCCTCATCGTGATGCGGTAGCGGAGCGATTCGTTGCCGGTGAAGCGGACGATCCGCGCGCCGAGGATCCTGGTGCGCGCCGCGAAATGGAGCGCGGCCGCATCCGGCAGACCTTCCAGCTCGAGCAGGTAGAGCCCGCGCGCGTCCGCGGGCGCCGCGCCCACGGGGAGCGGGAGCATGAGCGGAGTCTCGAGCGCCGCGCCCTTGGTGAACAACTGGTCGGCTGCGCGCGCCACGGAGAGATTCACCTCGGCGGCAGTGGACACCATGCTCCTCACGTCCACGTCGAGCGCGATGCGCGCCTCGCCGGGCCTCAGCCGCCGCGCGATCCAGGCGGGCAGCTCGACCGATTTCGGAGCGAGCGCGAGCGCGGCGTCGGAGAGGAGCACGTCCACCGAGCTGGCCACGACGCGGAGGAGTTCGACGCGCGCGCGGAATCCGCTCCGCTCATCGAGCTTCACGGGACAGCCGCCACTGCCCGCCGTGTGACCACTGACCCGGGCCACCAGGCCCGAGTGCACCCGCAGGCGTGCGAGGTCGAACTCGATCGTGAGCGAGTCCGCCGGAGGCAGCTTTCCGGTGAGCGAGCGCCGATCGAACACCGCACCCGTGAAGCGGTCGGTCAGGACGACCTCGAGATTGCCCTTCCCTCCCTGTCCGTCGTCGAGCGGATCGAAGCCGATCTCGTTCACGAGCACCAGACGTGCCTTCCCCTGGAGCAGCTGGGCCTCGGTGAGCCCCCCCGGCAGCCTCACCGGCCAGTCGTGCGCGGTGATGTCCAGACCCGGAATCGGACCGTCGAAGCAGGTGCACAGCTCGCACACGTCACCCAGGCGGATCGACGAGGTCGCGCTGAACGAGTCGATGGCGAAGCCTAGGGGATCCTGGCGCACGCCCGCCGGGAGCAGCTCGGCGGTGCTGACGCTCTGATCGACGGCCACGAACTCCCAGTCCGTGGTCCAGCTGGGCAGCGATGTGGGGATGTCGCAGCCCGCCGCACAGACGGCGGCCAGAATCAGCGCCCGGGACCTGGGAAACACCATGCAGGGATGTGATCGAGGGGTCCGGCAGGCGCAACGGCGCATGGACGGAACCGCGCCGCGGCGTAACTTCTGCTCGGTCCAGCAAAGTAACCGCTCCCGGCGGGTCCAGGGATCCGCCGCTCCCCCAACGCAGAACCGCAGATGTCCGACTCCGCCGAAGGTCACGCTCGCAAGGCGCTCAACCGGCTCCGCCACGCCGCGGAGAAGGCCATCCGTGAGCTCGACGAGCTGGAGGGCGCGCTGGCTCACGCCGAAGGCGACGACTTCCCCCGCGGGGCCTACGAGGGGATGAGGACCCGGCTCACCGAGCTGATCGGGTTCACCGAGGAAGAGGGCGCGCGACTCCAGGAGAAAATCCTGCAGGCCGGGGGTCTCGAGCCGGGACGAGTGCGGCGCGGCCAGTGAGGGAAGCGGGAGCCGGGCGGGAGGAGCCGCCGTTCGACGCGCTGGCCGCGGACCTCGGCGCGCTCTTTTCCCGCGGCATCGACGCACCGCTGGACGACACCGCCTTCGACCATTGGGCCCGGCGTGTCTTCCGGTGGCAATTCCATCACAACCCCACCTACCGCGGCTACTGCGTGGGCCGGGGCGCGACGCCCGACTCGATCGGCAGCTGGGAGGAAATCCCCCCGGTCCCGACGGCCGCGTTCAAGCGTCTGCGTTTGTTCTCGGTCGAGGAGTCGAAGCAGCCCGAGGCGATCTTCGAGACCAGCGGCACCACGCTCACCGAGAAGAAGGGAGAGCACTGGGTCGCGAGCCTCGCGCTGTATCAGTCCGCGCTCCTGCCACCGTTCCGCGCGCACCTTCTCCCCGACGGAGCCCGGTTTCCGGTCGTGGCGTTGCTCCCGCCGCCCGATCAGGCCCCGCGCTCCTCGCTGAGCCGCATGATCGCCGCGGTGCACGACACCCTCGGCGCGGAGGGCGGCGGTTTCTTCGGCGCGCCGGATGGATCGATCCGCGACGAGGCGCTGCTCGGCGCCCTGCTCGCGACGGTGGAGGCAAAGCAGCCGGTGCTCGTCGCCACCACCGCCTTCGGCCTCGTGCACTGGCTCGACACGCTCATGCGAGGCTCCGTCCGGCTGGTCCTTCCGGAAGGCTCCCGCATGATGGAGACGGGTGGGTTCAAGGGACGCGCGCGCGCGGTCTCGCGGGCGGAGCTGTACGATGGGGTCCACGACGCTCTGGGGCTGCCGGCCGACCGTATCGTGAACGAATACGGCATGACTGAGATGCTCTCGCAGTTCTACGAGCCCACGCTGAGCGAGCCGCTTGGCCCCGACCTGAGCGAGCGATTCCACGTCGCACCGCCCTGGGTGCGCACGCGCGTGCTCGATCCCGTGACGCTGGATCCCGTGGCGGACGACCAGCCCGGACTGCTCTGCCACCACGACCTCGCGAACGCGGGCTCGGTCGCCGCCGTGCTCACCGAGGACATGGGCGTGCGACTCGAGCGCGGCTTCCGTCTGCTCGGACGGGCTCCCGGCGCCGAGCCGCGCGGCTGTTCGCTGGCGACCGAAGAGCTGCTCGAGTCCGCGACGATGATGCGGGCGGCGAGAAAGTGAGCGCGGCATTCGACGGTTGGGTGCTCCCGCCCGGAGTCCTCCCCGCGCGCGTGTCGTTCGCCCAGGCCCACGGCGTTCGGCATCCCCTGCTGGACCCGGAGAGCGCCCGCTCCCTCATGGACAGCCTGCGCACGGCGCGCGAGGACGCGCTCCTGCGCTCGAGCGCGGCGGAGCGGGCTCGGGTGCTGGGAAGAGCGGGAGCCCGCTTTCTCGATCGCTCGGACCCGCTGCGCCGGGAGGCGGAGGAGCACGTTCCGGCCACCGCTGACCTGTCGCTCGAGATGTCGCGTGCGGTGATCGACGGGATGGCGCGGGACTGGACGGGCGATCGCCTCCTTCAGCTCCTCGCCACCGATCTCCCCCACCCGGCGGCGCTCGACCGTTTCGTCCCGAGCGCGGGAACGGGGCGCGTCCGTGGCGTCGCACCCGCGCTGTGCTTCCACGTCGGAGCGGGAACCGTCCCCGGGGTCTCCGCGACCTCGATGCTGCGCAGCCTTCTGGTCGGATCGGCCACGCTGCTCAAGCCCGGCCTCGGCGACGTCGTGCTACCCGTACTGCTCGCGCGGGCCATCGCCGAGGAGTCCCCCACGATGGCCGCGGCGCTGGCCGTGCTCTACTGGAGCGGTGGCTCGGACGATCACGCGGAGAGCGCAGCGCTCGCGGCGGCCGACACGGTCGTCGCATACGGCAGCGACGCGACGATGCGTTCGCTGCTCGACCGCATGCCCGCCGACACGCCGCTGATCGCTTACCATCATCGCATCGGCGTCGCGCTGGTGGGCCGCGACGCACTCGTGGAGCGCGAGCTGGACGGCGTCGCGGACGAGCTTGCCCACGCGGTCGGGATGTTCGATCAGCGCGGCTGCGTCTCACCGCACGCGGTGTTCGTCGAGCAGGGTGGCGAAGTCGGTGCCGGCGAGCTCGCGGCGGCGCTGGCCCGCGCGCTCGCCCGCTTCCACGCGGCGCTTCCGCCGACCCCTCCCTCCCCGGCGCTCGCGTCCAACGTGCACCAGTTGCGCCGCACCGCGGAGCTGCGGAGAGCGAGCGGCGAAGCGGTGGAGGTGTACGCCGCCCAAGCGAGTGGATGGACCGTGCTCCTCGAGCCGCACGACGCGATCGAGCCTTCCGGTCCGGGCCGCACGGTGCGCATCCATCCGATCGAGGACGCCGCACAACTTCCCACGCTGCTCGCGCCGATCGCGCACCATCTCCAGACGGTCGGAGTGGCGGGACTCGGCGAGCGACTCGAGAACGTTGCTAGAATGTTGGGAGGCGTCGGGGCGACACGGATCTGCCCACTGAGTGAGGTCGCCTTTCCGCCGCCATGGTGGCACCACGACGGAAAGGGTCCGCTCAGCGTTCTACTGCGATGGGTCGATCTGGAGGGTGACTAGCACCGCGGCGCGAAGCGACGCGAACAGCCAGGAGGCTGTGCCGGAGGGTTATTCCTCCGGCTGCTGCTCGGCGCGCCAGAGCACTATCTGGCGGGCACCGGTATGCGTCTCCTCGACCCGAACCGTGAGGGTGTCCCCCTCGTCGATTCCCAGGTCTTCCCGCATATCCTGCGGGACGGTGATCCGGCCTCCTACTCCAACCACTACATCCCCGTAGTAAAGCGTACGGTAGATGGCCATCAGACCTCCTCACGGAAGGTTCAAGTTCAACGAATGTAAGGGTGTGAGCAGTCCGGGCAAAGAATTTTCGGGATATGTTCGAGCCATTGGTCCCCGATCGACCTTCTGAACAACGGGGTACCCCCCCGAGTATCGTGATCGCGCTGGGTCCCAAACCGTTCCAGGAGGGAGATGGCCGACGGAGTCGCGGTCCTGCTGGAGGGCGTCACCAAGCGCTTCAGCGGTCACACCGCGGTCGATCGCCTCGACCTCGAGATTCCCCGTGGATCGATCTACGGCCTGCTCGGACCGAACGGGTCCGGGAAGACCACGACGATCCGCATGATCATGGGGATCCTGCTCCCCGACGAGGGAAGGGTCTCGCTGTTCGGCGCCGACCCCGATCGGAGTCGCCGTCACAAGGTCGGCTATCTCCCCGAGGAGCGCGGCGTCTACAAGAAAATGACCGTGATCGAGCTCCTCGTCTTCCTCGCCGAGATCCGGGGCGTGCGGCGCAAGCTCGCTAAGGATCGCGCCGGCGCGTGGCTCGAGCGCCTCGAGCTGGGCGCGTGGGCGAACCGGCGGCTCGAGGACCTGTCCAAGGGAATGCAGCAGAAGGTGCAGTTCATCAGCACCGTGCTCCACGAGCCCGAGCTCTTGATCCTGGACGAGCCGTTCAGCGGCCTCGACCCGATCAACCAGGATGTGCTCGAGGCGATCGTGCTCGAGCTGCACGCCAAGGGAGCGACCATCCTGTTCTCGACGCATCTGATGGAGCAGGCCGAGCGCCTCTGCGAGCGCGTGTGCCTGATCTCCCGCTCGCGGTGCGTGCTGGAGGGAGATCTCAAGGAGCTCCGGCGGAGCGAGCGCAGCGGCGTTGTCGCGGTCGCGTTCGAGGGCCCCGACGCGTGGCTCGACGGTCCCGAAGTCGCGCGCCGCGAGCCGACGCCTGGTGGGGTGCACCTGGTGCTGACCGAAGGCGCCGACCCCCAGGCGATCCTGCGCAGGGGCGTCGCCGGCGGGGTGGAGATCCATCGGTTCGAGCTGGTCGAGCCTCGTCTCCACGAGATCTTCGTGCGCCACGCGGGCGGGCGAGCGGATGCGGCGCGCGCGAACGGGGCCGGCGCGAACCCGCGCGTCGCGGAGGCCGCGCGGTGACCCAGATCTGGGCGGTGATCCGGCGCGAGTACCTGCAGCGGGTCCGCTCGCGCTGGTTCTTCTTCGCCACGCTCGGCGTGCCCCTCCTGATCGTCGCGGCCACCGCCGTGCCCTTGTGGCTTACGACGCGCAGCGAGACCGCGGGCCGGACGATCGTGCTCATCGACCGGAGCGGCGACGTCGGCGACGGCGTGGCGAGGGCGCTCCAGGAAGGCGGCTATTCGGTCGTGCGGCTCCCCGAGGCGGCCGAGGACGAGGCCCGTCGGCGCGTGGAGGACGGCGAGGCCGGTGCATACCTGGTGGTGGACGAAGCGAGCCTCTCGGCAGGCCGCGCCAAGCTCGTCTCGAAGGAGAATCCGTCCACGCTCCGTCAGCTGGGCATTCGGCAGGCGATCATCCAGGCCTCGCTCGAGCGCCAGCTGGCCGGCACGGGAACCGACGTGAAGCAGGTGATGGCAGGAGGCGCGCTCGAGATGGAGAGCCTCGCCGGCGCCAGCGGTGGGATGAGCGACCCTGCGTTCGCCGCGGCATACATCGGATCCTTCGTGCTCTACATGGTGATCCTTCTCTACGCCGTGGCCGTGATGCGCTCCGTGCTCGAGGAGAAGACCAGCCGGATCGTGGAGGTGATCGTCTCCTCGCTCGACCCGTGGCAGCTGATGCTGGGCAAGATCCTCGGGGTCGGCGCGGTCGGCCTCACGCAGCTCGGCGTCTGGGTCCTCGGGGGCGCCGCGCTCGCGACGGTAGGGATGCCCGCGCTGGTCGCCGCCCGCCCGGAGCTGGGTCAGCTGGCGGGGCTCGCGAGCCAGCTGCCCGGCCCCCGCTTCTTCGGCTACTTCCTGATCTTCTTCCTGAGCGGGTACTTCATCTACTCCGCGCTGTACGCGGCCGTGGGCGCCATGTGCAACTCGGACGAGGAAGCGCAGCAGGCGCAGTTCCCCGTGATGATCCTGATCATCATTCCGGTGATCGCGCTGGTCGGGGTGATCGAGAATCCCAACTCGCCGACCTCGGTAACCCTCTCGCTAATTCCGTTCTTCAGCCCCTTCCTGATGTTCGCGCGCGCGGCGGGAGGTGCGGCACCCGCGTGGCAGGTGGCGCTTTCGATCGCGCTGATGTGGCTGGGTGGATTACCAAGGCGTTGCCCCGCGCGGAACAGCCGCAACTCAACGACCAGCAGCAGGTCAACAAGACCCTCGCCACGTTCAATTGCATCGCCTGTCACGAGCGCACCGGCCTCGGCGG
>CAMCNM010000105.1 GCA_945876015.1 Gemmatimonas phototrophica | reverse complement strand
CAACACCCGCCGGCCGCACTCCAGTCTCGCCGATCAGACCCCAGGCCAGGCATACTTCTTCCCGCTGCCGCTTGCCGCGGCCGCATGACCGCCCGCCTTCCACTTATCCCGACCTGTTTCGCTGTACAGAAAAGCGGAGCCACTTCTGTTGATCTGACCTGTCATCACGATAGTTGATGAGGATCAGCCGTCAAAGTGCCTGCCCGCTTGCAGTAGCCCCCCCTGGATTCGAACCAGGACCAACAGCTCCAAAGGCTGTTGTGCTGCCATTACACCAGGGGGCCAGCGGTCAACCAAGGATAGGGGTTCAATCTGCCCCGCCCCTGGGGTCCCCTCAAGCCCGGTCAGGCCAGGCGCTCAGCGTTCTCACCGAAAACACTCGTAGATCCGCACTCCCGGAAAGAGCCGCCGTGGCCCCGCCAGCCTCGCCCTCTTTGGCGTACAGCGCGAACGACGCCGAGCCGCTCCCCGAGAGAAGCGCGAGGAACGGGTTGGTGGCGCGCAGCGCCGACAGCGCATCGGCCACGGGCGGATAGGCCGTCGGCACAACGCTCTCGAAGTCGTTGGTCGCCGCGGTAGCCAGGGTCGCCCAATCGGTCGGCGCAACGAAGGGTGGAGCCACGGACGGAGGGCGACCCTCGCGGCTCCGCGCCAGCGCGCGGTAGGCATCCGCGGTCGCCACGCGCACGGAAGGCAGCACCACCACTCCGGACAGAGCGGGGAGCGGCATCAGCGCTTCGATCACCTCTCCCCTCCCCCGGCCCACCGCGAACGGAGACGCGCCGAGGAAGAACGGAACGTCCGACCCGAGATCCGCAGCGATGGCGGCGATCCGCCCGGGCGGGACGGCGCCGGGAAAGATCTCGTCGAGCGCGCGGAGTGTCGCGGCCGCGTCCGAAGAGCCGCCGCCCAGTCCCGCGCCGGCCGGGATGCGCTTCTCGAGCCGGATGTGAACGCCTTCCCACGCTCGGCCCGCGGCGGCCAGGAACTCGCGCGCGGCGCGCGCGACCAGGTTGTCCTGCACAGGCCCGACGTCCTCGCCCTGCACTTCGAGCTGGACTCCAGCCCCAGCGCGGTCAACCTCGAGCACATCGTGAAGATCCACCGCCTGGAAGAGCGTCTCGATGTCGTGGTACCCATCCGGGCGGCGGCCGAGGATGCGGAGATCCAGGTTGACCTTCGCATGCGCCTCTACCCGAAGGCGGGTCACTTCGGGTCCCGGCCGCCCTGGTCGCGGCCCAGCACCTTCGCGGCTCGGGGATGCGCGTCCTCGACCGCTTCCTCCACCACCGTCTCGCTCTTGCCCATATCACCGAGTGAGAGGCCGATGCGGCTGGCGTAGTAGAGACCGATCAGCGTGACGGGGATGAAGCCGCTCATGTGGTATCCGAACGCGAACGCGAGTGAGCTCGCATCAGAGACGCCGAAGACCGAGAGCGCCCAGCTCGCCGAGGCGTGGAAGGTCCCGAAGAATCCAGGCGCCGCCGGAATCGCAACGCCGAACCCGGCGACGGCCTCGGTGAAGTACGCGGCGACCAGACCCGCGTCGATTTCGAACGCGAGCATCGCGAGCCAAAACGAGAGGCCGTGCCAGAGCCAGAACCCGAAGCTCCAGAGCAGCGCCTGGAACAGAAGCGACGGACTCCGCAACACCTTGAGGCTGTCCAGGAACGACTCGAGCGCGCTCACCACCGGTCGGGCGAGATTGCCCGGGAGCTTGGTGGCGATCCGCTCGGCCACGCGCACCACCGTTCTCGGCACGGCGAGCAACGCCCCGATGAGGAAGACGAGCACGACGACCAGGACAGCGATCGCACCGAGTGCCTTCCCGAGCGGTCCGCTGGTGAGGCCGACCGACGCGGGGAAGACGGGGCTCCAGATCGTGGCGAGCAGGATCGTGATCAACACGATCGCGTCGAGGATCCGCTCCACCACGAGGGTGCCCAGCGCCGCCGGGAGCGAGACGGGCTCGATCTTCGACAGCGCGTATGCGCGGGCAAACTCGCCGATGCGCGCCGGCAGCAGGTTGTTGGCCATGAAGCCGATGTTCACGGCCGCGTAGCGGCTGCGCAGCGAGGTGTGCGGGTAGACGGGCTGGAGCAGCACCTTCCAGCGCCACGCGCGGATCAGGAACCCGAACGTCGCGACGGCCACGGACGCGAGCAGCAGCCCGATGTGCGCATCGAGGATGTGGGCCCACACTTCCGCGAACGGGACGTCGCGCAGAATCCACCAGAGGAGGAACACGGTGATCCCGACGCCGAGGAACGCCTTCCAGTCGAGCTTCAACCGGCCCTCGCCTTCCGCACCAGCTCGGCCATCTCGCTCACCGCGCGCTCCATGCCGACCAGCACCGCGCGCGACACGATGGTGTGGCCGATGTTGAGCTCCTCCAGGTCCGCGAGCGCGGCCACCGGCCCGACGTTCCGATAGTTGAGCCCATGACCCGCGTGCACGGCCAGCCCGAGATCGCGGCCGACCGCGGCGGCGGCCTGGAGACGGGCGAGCTGCGCCGCGCGCGCCGCACCCGAGGCGTTGGCGTACTCGCCGGTGTGGAGCTCGATCGCGTCCGCGCCGAGGTCGGCCGAGGCGCGCACCGTGTGCTCGTCCGGATCGATGAACAGGGCGGTGCGGATGTCCACGGCCTCGAGCCGCTCGAGGGCCCTGGCCACTGAGCCGCGGCGAGCCTCGCTCGACAGATCGAGCCCTCCCTCGGTCGTGACCTCCTCACGCCGCTCCGGCACCAGCGTGGCCTGGAACGGGACCAGCTCGCACGCGAGATCCACGATCTCGCCCGCCACGGCGAGCTCGAAATTGACCACCGTCTTCACCGACTTCATGAGCAGCCGGACGTCGCGGTCCTGGATGTGCCGGCGATCCTCTCGCAGGTGGACCGTGATTCCGTCCGCGCCGCCCTTCTCGGCCAGGTCGGCGGCGTGGACCGGATCCGGCTCGTCCGCGCGCCGCGCCTGCCGGACCGTCGCCACGTGGTCGAGATTGATGTAGAGCCTCATGTCTCTCATGCGCCCGCCGCGACCTCGTTCTCGAAGATTTCCCTGAGGATGGCCACCGTGTCGCTGTCGAGCCCGCGCGCCTCGGCAAGCTCGACCGCCTCGCGACCCAGGTCCCGGTATACGCGGGCCTCGCGCTCGGGGAGGACCCGCAGGTGCATCCGGATGGTCTCGACGTCCCCGCGCGCGATCGGACCGGTGAGCGCGGGTGCGAGACCCAGCTCGGCGACGTTCTCGAGCGTTCCGCGCATCAGCGGAAGGAGGGCGGGAATGGCTTCGTCCTGATCGACGCCCGAGAGGACGAGGAGGCGCGCCGAGAGCGCCAGCAACACGGGCAGGTAGTTCGACGCGACCACCGCGGCGGCGTGATAGAGCGGACGGCGCGAGACGGGGATCGAAAGCGGCGTCCCGTCCAGCGCCGCGACCAGCCGCCGCGCGACCCCGGTGGCCTCCGACTCGCCCGACACCGCGAACCAGGAGCCCGGCAGCCGCTCCGCCCCCGTCACCGGGTGAGCCAGCGACTGCAGCGGGTGGATCGAGCCCACCCGGTATCCCCGCGCGTGGAGCGGCTCGAGCACGTCCACCGAGAGGGCTCCGGAGCAGTGGAACGCGGCGCATCCTTCCGGCGCGTCCCCGAGCGCGGCCACGGCCTGCACCATCTCGGGCAGCACGTCGTCCGGCACGGCCAGCAGCAGCGCCGTCGTGCCCGGCGCCGGGCGCTCGAGACCGAAGCAGTAGCGCGCGTGTCCCTCGATGAAGAGGGGATGCGCGGGCGGCTCGGGCCGACGCCCACAATAGGTGAGCGACTCGAGCGCTTCCGCCTGCCAGAGCGCGTACCCGAGCGCCAGCCCGGCTCGGCCGGGCCCGACGATCATGAGCCGGTCCCCCATCAGGCCACGTCCACGACGCGGATGCCCTGACGCTGCCGGAGGCTGGCGAGCAGCCGGTCCGGGATACGGGCCGTCACGTCGATCACCGCGCCCTTGTCCTCCCGCTCGAGCACCTCGCCCTCGCGGTAGATCCACGCGAGCAGCTCGCCGTCACCCGACGGGAGCTGGATGTGGACGCGCGGCAGGCCGCGCCGGATGCGTGCCTTGAGCGTCTCGCGCAGCGCGACGAGCGAGGCGGGGTCAAGCGCGGAGACGAACACGGCGGGACGCGGCTCGAACGCGCGCACGCGGTCGCGCAGCGCCTCCTCCTCCGCGTGCGTGAGCCGATCCACCTTGTTGAATACGAGGACCTGCGGCCGGTCGTCCAGCTTGAGCTGCGTCAGCACGTCCTCCACCACCTCGAACTGCTCCTGCCAGTTGGGGAAGGACGCGTCCACCACGTGGAGCAGCAGCTCTGCCTCGCGCGCCTCTTCCAGGGTCGAGCGGAACGACGCCACCAGGTGGTGGGGGAGCTTCCGGATGAACCCGACCGTGTCGGTGATGAGCGCAGCGTAGCCGTCGCCCAGGTCAACGCTGCGGGTCGCCGAGTCGAGGGTCGCGAACAAGCGGTCCTCGACGAAGATCTCGGCGTCTCCCGAGAGCGCCCGCAGGAGCGAGGATTTTCCGGCGTTCGTGTACCCGACCAGCGAAGCGCGGAACTGCCCGGCCCGACCGCGCCGCTGCACCTCACGCGCGCGCGTGACCGCCTGGAGCTTCTCCTTCAGGTCCGCGATGCGCTCGCCGATCATGCGGCGGTCGGTCTCGAGCTGCGTTTCGCCGGGTCCGCGCAGACCGATACCACCGCGGATACGCGAGAGGTGGGTCCACATCCGCTTCAGGCGCGGAAGCATGTACTCGAGCTGGGCCAACTCGACCTGCATCCTCGCTTCCCGCGAGCGCGCGCGCGTGGCGAAGATGTCGAGGATGAGCTCGGAGCGATCGAGGACTCGGACGCCCACCAAGTCCTCCAGGTTCTTGCCCTGGGCGGGCGAGAGGTCTTCGTCGAACACGACCAGATCGGCCCCGGTCGCCGCCACCACGTCGCGGATCTCCTCGGCCTTGCCCTCGCCGACGTAGTAGCGCGGCTGGGGATGGTCGAGGCGCTGCCGCACCGTTCCGACGATCTGGCCGCCCGCGGTGTCGGTCAGCCGGGCGAGTTCCGCCAGGTGCTCGTCCGCCAACGCGATCGGCACGTCTTTTTGAGGCGCCCCTACGAGTACCGCCTTGTCCACCGGCTTGCGGTTGTCGATCAGCTGCGTGGGAATCGGAGCCTCACCTCGTGCACGGATCCATGGAGCCCGGGACACCTCGGAAGGTCCTACCCTTTACGGCTCGCTCCTTTCCCTGCGCGCCCGAGCTTCCTCCCGCTTCTGGGCCCACCACTCGAGCCGCTCCCGGATCCTGGGCTCGCGGCCGTGGGGGCCAGGCTCGTAGAACCGTTCTCCCGCGAGCCTTTCCGGTAGGTAGCTCTGGTCCGCGACCCCGTGCTCCTCCGCGGGATCGTACTTGTATCCCTTGCCGTATCCGAGCTCCTTCATGAGCCCGGTGGGGGCGTTCCGGATGTGCAGCGGGACGGGCTCCCCGGTGGTCTCTCGCGCCCGCTGCATGGCGGCCTGCCAGGCGACGTAGACGCGGTTGGACTTGAGAGTAGTGGCCAGATAGACGGCGGCCTCCGCGAGCGCGAGCTCACCTTCGGGCGCGCCCAGAAAGTGGAACGCGTCGCGCGCGGCGAGCGTCACCCGGAGCGCGTCGGGATCCGCGAGCCCGATGTCCTCCGACGCCATGCGCACGAGACGCCGGGCCAGATAGAGCGGGTCCTCGCCTCCGTCGATCATGCGGGCGAGCCAGTAGAGCGCGGCGTCGGGATCGCTGCCCCGAATCGCCTTGTGCAGCGCGGAAATGAGGTTGTAGTGCTCCTCCCCGCCCTTGTCGTAGACCGCGAAGCGGTGCTGGAGCCCCTCGCGCGCGGCGTCCAGGTCGATCCGTCCGCCCGGCCCGACCAGCGCGGCCGAGGCCTCGAGCGCGCCGAGGCCGCGGCGCGCGTCACCGTCGGCGGCATCGGCCAGGAAGTTGAGCGCTCCCTCCTCCCACGCGATGCCGCGCCCGCCGAGCCCCCGCTCCGGGTCCTCGAGCGCCGCGAGCAGCACGCCGCGCAGGTCGGTCGCAGACAACGGCTCGAGCACCCTCACCGGCGCGCGCGACAGGAGCGGGCGGACGATCTCGAAGCTGGGGTTCTCGGTCGTGGCGCCAATCAACACCACCACGCCCTCCTCGACGTGCGGGAGAAAGGCATCCTGCTGCGCCTTGTTGAAGCGGTGGATCTCGTCGCAGAAGAGGATCGTGCCGCGGCCGGTGGCTTCCCGCCGCTTGCGCGCTTCCGCGATGATCTCGCGCACGCGCGGGATTCCCTCCGTGACCGCGCTGAACGAGACGAACACCGCGTCCGACGCTTCCGCGATCAGGCGCGCCAGCGTGGTCTTCCCGCTGCCGGGCGGCCCCCACAGAATCATGCTCGTGGGTCTGCCCGACTCGATCATCGCGCGCAGCGGACGCCCGGGTCCGAGCAGCTGATCCTGTCCGCGGAACTCGTCGGGGGTGCGGGGCCGCATGCGCGCGGCGAGCGGAGCCGAGGGGTCGATCGCGGCCGCATCGGAGGAACCCGCGGACCGCGCTGTTCCCGATCCGAACAGCTCGAGATCCTCCCAGTTCACCGCTGGCTCACTCCCCGGCCTCGGCCAGCTCGGCCGCCATCGCCATCAGCCGATCCCGGTCGTTCAGGGTCGGATCCTCGAGCACGCGCTCCAGCAGCGTCTCCAGGATCCTGCCGAAGCGGGGCCCGGGCTTGAGACCGGAGCGGATCA
>CAMCNM010000104.1 GCA_945876015.1 Gemmatimonas phototrophica | reverse complement strand
GAGATCATCGGCCAACTGGTCGCGAGCGGGCTCAACATGGCCCGCCTCAACATGTCGCACGGGAATCACGAGGCCCACGCCCGGAACATCGACCTGGTCCGGCAGGCCTCCGACGCGCACGGCCGCCCGGTCGCGATCCTCGCCGACCTCGCGGGCCCCAAGATCCGGGTCGGCGATCTGGCCGCCCCGATCGAGCTGGTGCGCGGGGCGCAGGTGGTGATCGCGCCCGAGGGCACCGAGGACCAGTCGGAGGGCGAGATCCCCACCACCTACAAGGTGCTGGCGGAGGATCTGCAGCCCGGCAACCACGTTCTGATGGACGACGGCCTGCTCGAGCTCGAGACCATCCGTTCGGAGGGACAGCGCGCGATCCTCCGGGTGATCCGCGGCGGTACGTTGCGCAGCCGGAAGGGGATCAACCTCCCGGGCGTCGCGGTGCGCGCCAACGCGATGACGCCCAAGGACGAGCGTGACCTCGAGTTCGCGCTGTCGCACGGTGTCGAGTACATCGGGCTCTCGTTCGTGCGCCGGGTGCGCGACGTCGTCCGCCTGAAGGAGATCATCAAGAAGCGCGCGCTGATCGTGGCCAAGATCGAGCGCGCGAGCGCGCTCCTGTCGATCGAGGAGATCCTGGCCGAGACCGACGCGGTGATGGTCGCGCGCGGCGACCTCGGCGTCGAGCTGCCGTTCGAGAGCGTCCCGCTCGCGCAGAAGAAGATCATCCAGCTGGCCAACTACTACGCGCGGCCCGTGATCACCGCGACGCAGATGCTCGAGTCGATGATCGAGCATCCCCGGCCGACCCGAGCGGAAGCGTCCGACGCCGCCAACGCGGTGCTCGACGGGAGCGACGCGCTCATGCTCTCGGGCGAGACCGCGGCGGGCCAGTATCCAGTGCAGGCGCTCGACGCGCTCGTGCGCATCGCGACCGAGATCGAGGGCTCGGGCGTGCTGGAGCGCGGCCCGCGCTACCTGACGCACATGGGTCCCGACGCGCGCCACGGCGCCTCCTCGCGCGAGCACGCGATCGCGTCGGCCACGGTGGACGCGGCGCGCCAGCTCGGGGCTCCGGCGATCCTGGTCATCACGCGCAGCGGGTTCTCCGCCCGTCTGGTCTCGAGCTATCGCTCCGAGATCCCGGTGTTCGCGCTCTGCGACGACCCGGCCACGTTCCGGCAGCTCGCCGCGGTGTGGGGCGTGCACCCCGTGATGTGGGACGGCGCCGAGGAGGTCACCTACGAGGCGGCGCTCGCGTTCGGGAAGCGCTGCGTGCTGGAAGCGGGCATGGGCAAGCAGAATGATTCGGTCGTGGTGACGGCCGGTGTGCCGTTCCACACCTCCGGTAGCACCAACACGATGCGCGTGGAGCAGCTCTGAAGCTCACCTTCCTCGGCACCGGCACCTCGTTCGGCATCCCCGTTCTGGGATGCCGCTGCGCAGTGTGTGCCTCGGACGACCCGCGCGACCAGCGCACGCGGAGCGGCGCGCTGCTCGACCTGCCCGAGGGGCGCCTGCTGATCGACGCGCCGCCCGAGCTTCGCATCCAGCTGCTGCGGGAAGGCGTGACCGCGCTCGGCGGGGTCTGGATCACCCACACGCACGCGGACCACATTCACGGCATTGACGACCTGCGCGCGTTCTCCGCGCGCGAGCCGGTCACGCTGTGGGTGCCGGAGATGCACCGGTTCGAGCTGCGTACGCGCTTTCCGTACATCTTCGACCCCACCGTCGCACTCCAGCCCGGGACCACCAAGCCCGAGTTCGAGGTTCGGGCGTTCCGGCCGCTCGAGCCGCTTCCCGTGCTCGGGACCGACATCGTCCCCCTCCCGGTGCCGCACGGGGTCACGACCGTTTTCGGCTTCCGCGCCGGGCCGCTCGGCTACGTGACCGACGGAAAGTCCCTGCCACCGGCCACGCTCGCGGCGCTCGAGGGAGTGGATACGTTGGTGCTGAACGCGCTCTGGTGGGGCTCTCCGCATCCGACCCACTTCAACATCGAGGAGGCTCTCGCGGCGGCCGCGGCGGTCGGCGCGAAGCGGACCTACCTCGTGCACATGACGCACCGCGTAAGTCACCGCGAGCTCGCGGGAAAGCTTCCCCCGGGCGTCTTCCCCGCATATGACGGTCTGTCCGTCGAGGTGGGCTGATGGTCGTTGATTTCAACCTGATGCTTTCGCCCGGCGTGGCGGACGGCGTGGATCCCGCCAGGCTCACGGGTCCGCTCGCCGCGCGTTTCGCCGACGCCTATCGCGCCGTCGAGGCGCGCAGGGAGAAGGGCGAGATCGGATTCTTCGATCTGCCGTGGACCTCCGAGACGACCCGCCACGTGCAGGAGGTGGCGGACTCGTTCGGGCAGTGGTTCGAGAACGTCGTGCTGCTGGGCATCGGAGGGAGCGGCCTCGGCGCGGTCACGCTGCGCGACGCGCTGCTCGCGCCGCACTGGAACGAGCGCGACACCGAAGGGCGCGACTACTTCCCGCGGCTCTACGTGCTCGACAATCCCGATCCCGCGACGGTCGGCCCCCTGCTCGACCGCCTGGATCTCAGGAAGACGCTGTTCAACGTGGTCAGCAAGTCGGGCTCGACCGCCGAGACGATGGCGCTCTATCTCGTCATCCGGGAGCGTCTCGCCGTGTTGGTGGGCGAGGAAAAGGTGCGCGGACACTTCATCTTCACGACCGATCCCGAGAAGGGCGCGCTCCGCCACATCGCGGACGCGGAGAAGATCCCGACGCTGTCGGTGCCGCCCAACGTCGGCGGCCGGTTCTCGGTGCTGACCCCGGTGGGACTCTGGCCCGCTGCCGTGACCGGAGTGGACATCGCCGCGCTGCTCGCGGGCGCGGGTGCCATGGAGGAGCGCTGCCGCACCGACAAGCTGCTCGAGAACCCCGCGGGAGTCCTCGCGACGCTGCTCCATCACGCGACGACGGAAGACGGCAAGCCGATCCACGTGCTCATGCCGTACAGCGACCGGCTGCGCTCGTTCGCGCTCTGGTTCCAGCAGCTCTGGGCGGAGTCGCTCGGCAAGGCGGGCACGGGTCCCACGCCCCTCCCGGCCGTCGGGGCGACCGATCAGCACTCGCAGGTCCAGCTCTTCATGGAGGGCCCGCGCGACAAGGTCGTGATCTTCCTCGCGGTGAAGGTCGACGGCGATCCGGTCGCGATCCCGGCGCTCCACCCCGAGATCGTCGAGCTGGGCTATCTGGGCGGCCACACCCTGGCCGAGCTGCTCGACTCGGAGCGGCGGGCCACGGCCGAGGCGCTCCGGCAGGCCGGTCGGCCCAGCATCACGATCGAGCTGGAAAAGGTGGACGCCGCCACGCTCGGGGCCCTCTTCATGCTGTTCCAGATCGCCACCGTGTATGCCGGGGCCCTGGCCGGGGTCGATCCCTTGGACCAGCCGGGGGTGGAGCTGGGGAAGCGCCTGACCTACGGGCTCCTGGGCCGGGAGGGGTTCTCGCCCCCCTCGTTCGGGCACGCCGATCCCCGCTGGCGGGTATAGCAATTGCACGCTCCGCTCCCCAGCGGACACATTGAGGTGTGGGAATCGAGCCGCGAGCCAGGAGATCGGACTATGCGGGACCGGGATGAGGATCAGCCGTACATCGTGATCGAGCGGGAGAAGGGCAGCAACGTAGGTGCGTTCTTGCTGGGCGCCCTGGTGGGTGCCGGCATCGCCCTCCTGTTCGCTCCGATGAGCGGCGAGGAGACGCAGGAGGAGATCAAGAAGCGCGCGCGGAAGCTCCTCCAGCAGGCCGAGGAGCGCGTGCGTGCCGCGCAGCACGAGCTCGAGAGCCGTCTCGACCAGGCCCGCGCGGGCGTGCAGAGTCGCGTGGATGGAGTGAAGGGCGCGGTCGAGTCCGGCCGTCAGGCCGCGCACGACGCGCGCGCCGATCTCGAGCAGCGCCTCGAGCAGTCCAAGGCGGCTTACCGTGCGGGCATCGACGCCGCGCGCGGGGCTCCTCGTGCGCCGGGCTCGCCCGGGGCCTCGGAGCCGGGCGCCTGACCCCTCCGTCCGAGGTGACCCCTTCACGACGGGCCGAGCACCGAGACGAGTGACATGGAGCGGACGGGCGACGAGGCCCGTCCGCTTCCTGTTTCAGCGCCCCCTCGCGCCGCGCCGCTGCCGCCACCCACCCGTGGCCAGCGGGTCCGCTGGTTCTTGAAGCGCGTGTACGACAAGGCCGGGGACGACAATATCTTCTTCCTCGCCGGCGCGATCGCGTTCAACCTGCTCGTCGCGATCATCCCCCTGCTCCTCTTCTCGGTTGGCGTCGCGGGCATCTTCCTCGCCGCGCGCTTCGGCGACCCCACCACCGTGGTCGTCAACCTCCTGCTCGATTACCTCCCGGTGGTCGGCGGCAACGTCAACCTCGTGCAGACCGTGCGCGATGCGATCGACGGCGTGGTGGAAGGCCGCACGGGCTTCACCACGGTCGGCGCCGTCCTGCTCATCTGGTTCTCGACCCGTCTGGTCGGCACGCTGCGCACGGTGCTCCAGGAAGTGTTCGACGTCGCCCAGGACCGCGGCATCGTCGGCGGGAAGATCTTCG
Source organism: Gemmatimonas phototrophica (assembly GCA_945876015.1). Taxonomy (GTDB): domain Bacteria; phylum Gemmatimonadota; class Gemmatimonadetes; order Longimicrobiales; family Gaopeijiaceae; genus UBA2988. The sequence goes on along the minus strand of CAMCNM010000104.1, from coordinate 2,258 downwards.
ACGCCAAAGTGGTGATCATCGGCGGCGCGCTGATCCTCGTGAACCTGGGGATCACCACCGAGATGGAGTCGGCCAAGGACCTGGGCATGCTGGCGCTGGGCACGAGGGGGGTGAGCGGCCAGGCGCTCTCGATCCTCCAGGTCGTGTGGCGGTTCGCCATATCCTATGGCACCGCCTGGGTCCTCTTCCTGGGGTTGTATCGCTACCTGCCCGCGCGCTGGATCCCCTGGAAGACTGCCATTGTGGCGGCGAGCTTCACGGCGACGCTGTTCGAGGTCCTCAAGTATGCGTTCAGCTGGTACGTGACCCGGGTGGCGGACTACGGCTCCACGTACGGGAATCTGATCACGATCGCGATCCTGTTTTTCCGGATCTATTACGGCTCGATCGTGTTTGTCTTGGGGGGGGAGGTCGCCCAGGTCTGGACCATGCGGCGGGCCCTCCGGAGCACGCGGGCAGGTACCCTGTTCAAGGATGCGGTGTGAGAAGGATCTCGATCGTCGGAGCGGTGGCCCTCGCGGCCGCGCTGGGAACCCCCGTTTCGGGGGCCGCCCAGGCGTTTCGCGAGTCCGTCGCGGACGAGGCGCTCCTCTTCCAGGACCGCATCATCGAGGGGGCGCCCAATCTGGACGGCCCGCTCGTCAGTTCGGCCGAGCGGTACGTCGTGGTCCACCTGGCAGAGAACCGCGTGTTCGTCTTCGAGGGCGACCAGGCCATCTGGTCCGCCCCCGCCGGCACCGGCACGGGCTTCCAGCTGGTCAACGGCGACCACGGGTGGAAGTTCTCCACGCCGCGCGGGATGATGCGCATCCGCCGCATGGAGAAGGATCCGCTCTGGGAGGCGCCCGACTGGCACTACGTCGAGAAGGGTCTCACGCCCCCGGCCGCGAACGATCCCTCCCGGACGATGGCGGGGATCATGGGCACGACCGCGATCTATCTGGGCGACGGGATCGCGATCCACGGCACGAACACGCCGGCGCTCCTGATGAATCCGGATCCCGACGCGCGCCGCGTATCCCACGGGTGCATCCGGCTCACCAACGAGAACGCGCGTGAGCTGATGCACATGGTGGAAGTGGGCACCCCGGTGCTCATCTACTGATGAAACGGGCGCGGATCTCCGCACCGGTCGCTTCGACTCTCCCGTCCCTACCACTCTCGTTCTTCATCACCCCTCGCCGGGGTGATGGGTTACCTTAGCGCCATGGCGGAGACCGATGGAAAGAAGATCGTCGCCTCCAACCGAAAGGCGCGGCACGACTACGAGATCCTGGCGACCTGGGAGGCCGGTATCGTGCTCAAGGGTCCCGAGGTGAAGTCGCTGCGCGCCGGGAAGGTGGGCTTCCAGGACGCCTTCGCGAGCGTGCGGGGCGCGGAGCTCTGGCTGCACAACCTCCACATCTCCCCCTACGAGCAGGCCAACCGGTACAACGAGGATCCGCTCCGCGTCAGGAAGCTCCTGCTCGCGAAGAACGAGATCCGGAAGCTGATCGGGAAGGTCGAGGAGAAGGGGCTGACGCTGGTGCCGCTCGAGCTGCACTTCCGGCGCGGCTACGCGAAGATCGTGATCGGCCTCGCGCGCGGGCGGAAGCTGCACGACAAGCGCGAGAAGCTGAAGGAGCGCGCGCAGGCGATGGACACGCGGCGCGCCATCGCGGGGAACGAATGAGGACGCGCGGCCTGGTTGTCGTGCTCATCCTCGCGCTCCCGGGCGTGGCCGTGGCGCAGCAGCCGACTCGGCTCGCGATCGTGGGGCCGGCCGGAGCCGCCGTGCAGCCGCTCCCGGTCGAATTCCACCGCGGCTACGCGGCGGTGCAGCTGATCGGCTTCGAGCGGATCGGCTGGACCGTGACCTCGTCCGCGCGCGGCGAGTCCGCTCGGATCGGGGGGGACACGATCCTCGTGCGCGCGGGCAGCCCGTTCTTCCGGTGGGGCGCGCAGCTGCTCCAGCTGACCGGGGAGCCTTACCGCATCGCCGACGAAGTCTGGGTGCCGGTTCAGCTCGTGTCGGACTTCCTGCCCGCGCATCTGCCCGAGGTCTATACATTTCGACCGGACGGATTCGTCCTCGAGACGCGCGTGGTGGCGCTGTCGGTCCCCAGGCCGCTTCCGGAGGCTTCGCGACCGGCGGTGTCGCGCGCACAGGCGCAGCCGCCGAGGCCGACCACGCGCCCCTCCACGGCTGCCGCGACGTCCGCCCCTCCCGCGCCCGCGGCCACTGGCCCGGCCTCCAAGCGCGTGGTGGTGATCGATCC
>CAMCNM010000103.1 GCA_945876015.1 Gemmatimonas phototrophica | reverse complement strand
GCTGGCGATGTCTTCGGCGGGAGTGACGAGCACCTGCTTGACCTCGAGGTCCTTGATCTTCATCCCGAGGATCCGCGAGGCGTGCTCACGGGCCTCGGTGGCGTCCTTGGCGAGCTTCACGCCCCCCGCCTTGCCGCGGCCGCCCGCGTGCACCTGGGCCTTCACGACCACCGTGCCACCGAGCTTCTTGGCGATCGCTTCGGCTTCGGCAGCCGTGGTCGCGACCTCGCCCGGAGGGACGGGGATGCCGGCCTTCCGGAGCAGCTCTTTCGCCTGATACTCATGGATGTCCATCGATCGCTCGTGGTGGTGCGCGTGGATGCCGCGAAATAGGGTCCGGGGCGGGAATGCCGCGGAAAGGACGGCGGAAGGTATGTGGCGCCCACGGGGCGATCAACCGCCCCGGAGCCTCCCGCCGCGGTCAGCCCCCGGTGCCTCCGGGGGCGTTGGAAAGGCGCTCCAGGAGGTCCCTGAGCTCCCGCAACGCCGTACCGAAGCCCTCGTAGTCACCCGCCTTGAGGTTGGTCTCGGCTCGCTGAAGAAGCTCCAGGGCGTCGGCAGGCCATTGCCGGCCGGGACCCGGACCGGGTAGATCGTCGGCGGTCGGGGCGCTCGGGGCCGCCGCCCCGCTGAACACCGCCAGGGTTTCCGCCAGCGTGGGCTCCATCGCCACGCTTTTTCCGTCGCTCACCACGTAGCGGCGGAGCTCCGGGATCGCGTCGGCCGCGGACGCGAGGTAGATGGGCTCCATGTAGAGGATGTGGTCGCCGCTGGGGATCACGTGCAGGTGCCCCGTCCACACGCGGCTTCCGCCCGTCCGCCAGAGCGAGAACTGCTGGGAGATGATCGGATCCTGCTCGACCAATGCCTCGATCTGCCGGGGTCCCGGCGCCTGATCCTCCACGGCCACCTCGTGCAGGAAGAGCTCGCGCCGCCCGTCCGGGCCAACCCTGCCCGAGAGGATCGCCGTGAGGTTCTGCCGCGCGGCCGGGACGAACACGGTCGAGAGGAGGAAGGTCTCCTTGTCCTCGCCCGGCAGCCGCCACAGACCATACTCGGGGCGATACGGCACCGGGCTCTCGCCCTGCATCAGCTCGGTGGGGGTGGCCCAGACGTCCTGCTGCGCGTGGAACTGCTGCGGAGTGTCCTGATGGTACTGGAGCAGCACCTGTGCCTGGAGGTCGAGCAGGCGCCGCGAGTAGCGGAGGTGGCCCTTGAGGCCGCCGGGCATCTCGTCGAACGACTTGAACAGTCCGGGGAACGACCGATCGTACGCCTCGAGGATCGGGTCCGGATCCGGCATGCGGTAGAACGCGATCGCGCCAGTGACCGCGTCCACCACGACGCGCACGCTGTTCCGCGCGTACGTCACCGACCGGCCCGCCTCGAGCTCGTGCGGCTGCGCGAGCGGGAGCTGGCGCGCGACCGTGAACCCGTCGAGGATCCACACGAGGCGCCCGTCCTGCACCACCGGCTGCGGCGGATCCGGGTAGCGGAGGAAGGGCAGGATCTCCTGCGCGCGATTCGTCACCTGCCGGTTGATCACCATCCGGCTCGAGGGGGTGACCTCGGACGCGAACAGGAGGTTGGCCTCGCCGAGATGCCACGCGAACGAGACCGTGCGCAGCGGGGAGGAGAAGAGCACACCCTCGGGAAAGTCGACGCCGGGCTGCCCGGGCGTGGAGTCCGGCGCGAGGAACGTGCCGGAGTCCGGATTCAGGATCGCGTACGGCTGGTCCCTCATGCCGAAGAACACCGCGCTCCGCTCCAGGCGAAGCCCATCGGGCGCGTCCTCCCCGGGGTGGAACTCGGGAGGAATCCCGTTGAGCACCATCACCGGCTGCCCCTCGGGGCTGCGATCGGAGGCGTCGATCCCGACCGCTCCCATGCCCGACAGGTAGCGCTCGCGCAGATGGAGATTCTGCCAGTTCGGATCCTCGATGCCGGTGCGCTCGAGCTCGCGCACGGCGAGCGCCACCATCGCGGGTCCGGTCGCCGCGGGATATCGATCGATCGTCGCGTTCGGGAAGTCGTAGTACCGGAAGCGCGCCTCCATCTGCTGGAGCGCGATCAGGAGCGGGTCGCCTGACCAGACCGGCAGCGCGTTGAGCTGTTCCGCGACTCCGTCCCAGTCGGCCCCTGGGGGCGGGAGGTACTTGAAGCGCGCGCGCTGGAGGTCGTCGAGCCCGAAGCCGAGCCGCGTGAAGCGGATGTTGGTCTCGATGTACGGCGCCTCGCGCGCGAGCTGATTCGGCACGACCCGGAAGCGCTGGACGAGCGACGGATAGAAGCGAACGCCCAGGATGCCGCCCAGAAGGACGACGCCCAGCCCGGCGACGACCGGCACGAAGCGGTTGCGCCAAGCCCCCCAGAAGACGGCCGCCGCGGCGAGCAGCGTGACCCCGGTCATCACCTTGAGCGCGGGCAGCCGAGCCTGCGCGTCGGTGTAGCCGAAGATCCCCTGCACCTCCGACGTTCCGTCGAGCAGGAGCATGTAGCGCCCGATCCAGAGGCGGGACGCGATGAGCACGAGCAGCACCGCCACCAGCGCCCCGAGGTGGATGCGCGGCCTTTCGCCCGTGACGAGGTTGCCCTTCACCCAGCGCAGCGTTCCCGTGCCCGCGTAGCCGAACAGCGCGAAGATCAGAAGGAGCACCACGACCGCGGTGCTGAACGTGATCGCGGTCGAGACCAGCGGCAGCTGGAAGACGTAGAACGAGAGGTCCTGCGCGAACACGGGGTCCCGCACACCCCATTCGGGCGCCTTGGTGGCGAGAAGCGTCGGGATCGCCAGGCGATCCGCGATCTCACCTCCCATCCAGAGACCGAGGAAGGCCGACACCAGCCCGACCACCCACAGCACGTAGAACCGCGGCAGCTGCTCGGCGATCTCGAGGTCGCCGAAGCGGCGCTTCACGTGGATCACGAGGGAGCCCACGACGAGGCGGAGGTTCGCGAACATGATGGCCGCGATACCCAACCCCACGATCCCCTGCATGCCGTACGTCCAGGCGAGACGGCTCCACAGCACGTCCTCGTATCCGACGCTGCGGAACCACAGCACGTTCACGTAGAGCGACGCGATGAACCTGAGGGTAAGGAGGGCGAACAGGACCCCGCCCGCCACGATGAGCGCGAGCTGCCCGCCCCTGAGGGCGCGCAGGCTGTCGAGCGGCGAACGAGAGGAACGCGCCAAGGTCAGTGGGCCGCGGCGACCAGGGCGATGCCCTGACCGCGCAGGAACGACTCCATGGCCTCACGGATCTCGTCCAGCCTCGCCTGCGTGCGCGCCTCGTAGCGCAGAACCAGGACCGGCTGGGTATTGGACACCCGGAGCAGCCCCCACCCGTCGCCGAAGAGGACCCGCACGCCATCCACGTCCACCAGCTCGTGATCGGCTCCGAAGTGCGCGCGGGCTTTGTCCACCACGCCCCACTTCGACTCCTCGGTGACCTCTACCCGGATCTCGGGCGTCGAGACGTACTGGGGGAACACGGTGACCCGCGTGGAGAGCGGCTGCTTACCGCGCGCCACCAGGTCGATCAGCAGGCACGCGTCGAACAGCGCGTCGTCGAAGCCGTAGTAGAGGTCCCCGCCGACGCAGATGTGGCCCGAAAGCTCACCGGCCAGGGGCGCTCCGGTCTCGCGCATCTTCTCCTTCATCAGGGAATGTCCCGTCTTCCACATGATAGGCTCGCCGCCCGCGCCCGCGAACACCTCGGGAAGCGCCTGTGAGCACTTCACGTCGAATACGAGCTTCTGGCCCGGACCCTTTCGCTCGAGCAGGTCCAGCCCGAACAGGAGCAGGATCAGATCCCCCCGGATCACGCTGCCGTTCTCGTCCACCGCGCCGATCCGGTCCGCGTCGCCGTCGAAGCCGATGCCCAGGTCGCACTTGTGCTTGCGCACGGCCGCGATGAGGTCGACCAGGTTCTCATCGACCGTGGGGTCGGGGTGGTGGTTCGGGAACGTCCCATCCGATTCGCAGAAGAGGGGGATGACGTCCACGCCGATGGCCGCAAGCAGGCGTTCGGCCACCAACGCTCCGCTACCGTTTCCGCAGTCCACCGCCACCTTGAGCCGGCGCGTCAGACGGAAGCGGCCGGCGATATCCTTTACGTAGGCGTCGTACACGTCCTCGGTCTCGTGACCGCCCTGACCGGAAACGAACGTGCCCGCCTCGATCCGCTTCCGGAGCGCCTGGATTGTCGCGCCGTAGATCGCGCGGGCCTGGACGGTCATCTTGATCCCGTTCCACTCGGCCGGGTTGTGCGACCCCGTGATCTGCACCGCACCGTCCGTCCCACGCGTGGCCTCCGCCCAATAGACCATCGGTGTCGGCACGGTGCCGATGTCGAGCACATCGACGCCAGCGGCGCGGATTCCGCGGATGAGCGCATCCGCGAGCGCGGGCGAGCTGGGCCGGTTGTCCCGGCCTACCACCACGCGCGGCCTCTCCTTCCCGGTCTGCTCGCGCACGAGCGTGCCGTACGCCCGACCCACCGGCTCGCTCACCTCGGGCCCGAAATCCTTTCCGACGATCCCGCGGATGTCGTACTCACGGAAGATGTGCGAGGCCAACGGCATTCTGGGTGCGTCTCCGAAGGAGTGGGCGCGCGTGTGGACGCTGGGAGCTACCCTCGGTCGGACGGAGGGTTCTCCAGGCTCGGGCCCCTGGCCGGACGGCTTCGGCCGCCGCCGATAGTGTAGCCGGCCCATCCTCATACGACTCGTTCTGGGAGGGCTCGTGCCGAGCGAAACGCGGGGGTTGAAACCCGGAAGCGGCGATGTGGTCCTCTTGGTCGGGACGACCAAAGGGGCGTTTCTCCTGAGCTCGGACGCGAAGGAGGTCTTCCGTTCCCTGCACCAGATGGCGCCGGGAGTCTACGACCGGGTGATGACCGAGACGGGGGACCTGCGGATCCACATCAACGTGTTCGTGGGGACCGAGAACATCCGGTGGGCGGGAGGGCTCGAGACGCCCGTCCCGGAAAACGGCGAGGTGATCATCCTGCCCGCGGTGAGCGGCGGCTGACCCTAGCGTCCCAGGAGCCCCACCATTCCGCCGATCGAGCCCAGATCGGCCGCGCTCTGGCGCGCGAACTCCAGCATCGGACCCGGGAACAGCCCGAGCCAGATCACCACCGCGGCGCCCAAAGCCAGCGCGATGCGCATCGAGATCGGGAGGTAGATCGAACTCGTCGAACTCCCGGCGCTGGGCTCGCGCATCCAGGCGTACCACGCGAGCCGCAGGTAGTAGGCGTACGACACCACCGTGCTGAGCACCAGGATGACGCAGAGCGTCCAGAGGCGCGCGTCCATCGCCCCGAGCAGCAGCTGGAACTTGGCCATGAACCCGCCGGTCCCCGGGAAGCCCGCCAACGAGAGCAGGAACAGGGTCAACAGGAGAGCCAGTCCCGGATGCGTGCGTCCGAGCCCCGCGTAGTCCTCCAGCTCGAGCCGCTCTTCGCCGTGGTTGGCGACCGCGATCACCACGCCGAACGCCCCGATGTTCATCACCGTGTAGACCAGCATGTAGAAGAGCGCCGCGCCAGCCGAGGTCTGATTGGCGGCCGTGATCGCCACCATCAGATAGCCCGCGTGCGCCACGCTGGAGTAGGCCAGCATCCGCTTCACGTTGGTCTGCACCAGGGCCAACAGATTCCCGGCCACCATCGTGAGCGCCGCGAGCCACCACATCACCGCGTACCAGCTCTCGTAGCTCCCCCGGAAGGAAACCAGGAAGACCCGGAAGAACGCGGCGAACGCGGCGGCCTTCACGCCCGCGGACATGAACGCGGTCACGGGCAGTGGGGCGCCCTCGTACACGTCCGGCGTCCACATGTGGAACGGGACCGCGGAGACTTTGAAGGCAAAGCCGATTCCGATCAGCGCGATGCCGAACGTCAGGAGTGGGCCACGCGCGGTCCCGGTCGTGATCGCCATCGCGATGGTCGGGATGTGCGTGCTGCCCGCGGCGCCGTACAGCAGGGCGATCCCGTACAGGAAGAACCCGGTCGAGAATGCGCCCAGCAGGAAGTACTTGAGGCCCGCCTCGGCCGAGCGCCGGTCGCGACGATTGAACGCGGACAGGGCGTAAACGGCGATCGACATGACCTCGAGCCCGAGGAAGACCACGATCAGGTCCCGGGCAGCGGCCATGAACATCATTCCGGCCACGGAGAAGAGCGTGAGCGCGTAGTACTCGCCCGCCTGCAGGCGCTGCCGGTATACGTAGCCCAGGGAAACCAGGATTCCGAGCAGCGCCGCGGCCAGGAAGATCCAGTTCGAGAAGAGCCGGAACCCGTCCACCGCGATCATCGCTCCGTTGCCCTGCTCCCGCACGCCGTGCAGCCACCCGTTGGCCAGCGCGGCGAGCGCGACCCCGGCGAGGGAGAGCCAGCCCAGGTCCCCCGCGCTCGTGCCTTCATCGGAAGCTCCCCTCTTCCAGACACCGACCAGGAGCACGACCATGCCCCACACGCACAGGACGATCTCGGGGAGAAGCGCCCAGAGGTAGTCGGCGTTGCTCGCGAAGTCGAGAATCATCGCGCTACCGGCTGCCCGCAGGCGTCGCCACGACGTCGGTCACCGCTCCGAGCACCACCGGAGCTTCCCCGGGTGCGGATGCGACCGGATCTCGGCCGGTCACGCGCTCGATCACGGCCTCGACTGACGGCTCCATCCGCCGCAGGAAGGGCGCAGGGGCCACTCCCATCCAGATCATGAGCGCGACGAGCGGCACCAGGATGGCGAGCTCGCGGCGGGACAGGTCCTGGACCACTCGGTTGGCCTCGTTGTTCAAGCGGTTGAAGAACATGCGCTGGACCATCGGCAGCATGTAGTAGGCGGCGAAGATGACGCCGAGCGACGCGACCCCAGCCATCCAG
>CAMCNM010000102.1 GCA_945876015.1 Gemmatimonas phototrophica | reverse complement strand
TCCTGCTACCGGGCTCCTCGTTGCCGAGAGCGCGTCGATGGCGATCTACCAGGACTCCACGCAGGCGCAGAATCAGCCTACGTCGCCGGCGAACGTTCAGCGCATGCTCGACTTCTACGACAAGTTCGGGAGGGTGACGATCGAGTCCTACTTCGGCGCCGTGCCCGACCGCGACGGCAACGGCCAGGTGGTCGTATTCATCACCCCTGCGGTGAGCGGCCTGGTGGCAGCGTTCGTGTGGGGCGGCGATCAGCTGAGTACGGCGTCGTGCGCGGCATCCAACGAGATGGAGCTGGTCTACTTCAACGCGACCCTGATCGGTGGGATGGGCGGCGGCAACTTCCAGGCGATGGAAACGCTCGTTCACGAGGTCAAGCACATCGTCTCGTTCCACCATCGGCTGGCCGGAACCACGTTCAACTCGCATCCGACGTGGATCGAGGAAGGCACCGCCGAGATCGCCGGCGAGATCGCGACGAGGAAGGCGTGGGCGGCTGCGAACGGGCCAGCGGTGAATGCCGTCGTCACGCGCCAGTCGTTTCCCTCGAGCGGCACCAGGTTCACAGCGGACAACTACGGGGTCTACCTGCGCCTCTTCCGCACCCGGGAATACCTGACCGCGCAACCCAACTCGCTCGTGTTCGGCCCCGCAAACGACGGGTACACGATCTATGGATCCGGATGGCATTTCAGCCGATTCTTCGGTGATGCCTACGGCGGCGCCGGGAGCAGCCCGGGCGCCGACGCGGCGCTCTTCCTGATCCAGAACGCGGCCGCGACTCCCAGCGGGCTCCTGGGACTGGAGATGGCGACCGGGGGAAAGACGTTCGACACGCAGCTGGTCGAATACGCCGGCGCGGTGATGCTCAACGGGAGCGGCGCCCCCGCTCCCGCGCGCGGCTTCACGACCTACGACTTTCCGAGCGCGATCTCAGCGCTCTCGGGCACGACCCTCTCCTACCCCTATCCCGTGACCGCCGTCGGTTCGAGCCCGAGTGCGAGCTACGCGGACCGCACGTGGTCCGGTCCGATCGGGAACAGCGGGCTCCGCATCCATGATTTCGTCGCGGGAGCGACCATCGGCGCGGACATCACGGTTCAGGTTGAGGAGCCTGCGAAGCTCGTCGTCGTGCGTCTTCGCTGAGCTCTATCGGAACGCGTACCGCATCGTCACGCATCCCGGCTGGGCATCGGGGCAGTAGTAGCTGAGGAAGCGCAGCGCGACGTGCTGCCCACTCGCGGTACGGAATGCGAGCGTCTGATCCTTGGGGCTCAGGATGTGGCTGGTGAACGAATAGTCGTACCAGTCGTCCAGCACCGCCTGCGACGTGTCCCGCCCGGTGATCGTCATCCCCGCATAGCCTTCGGTGGGGAGCGTGCGCACCGAGTCCAGCGCGACGGGGCCGAGGTCGAGGACGCCGCCCGCACCGGCGAATCCGTCGCTTCCGTTCACCTTCACCTCGAAGCGTCGCACCGCCAGGTCCCATCCCGCTCCCGGAGACGCCGAAACCGTGCCGCGCGTGAGATCGATGTAGTGCCATCTCACGGGATCGGAAGCGTCCACGGTGACCGTTCTGTATCCGCCTGGGACGGTGTCCACACCCTCCACGGACGTCGGGGCGAATTCCGGCACGTCGGGTTGTCGGAGCGAGAGCACCACGAGAACCACGACCAGCATGACGATCCCGCCGATCACGGCGAGTCCGGTGCGCGAGACGTGCAGGGGGGCTGACACCGTCATCGCTCGGTCCGGAGCTCCGCCGCGATGCGCTCCGCCTCGGCCATGACCCGGAGCAGTTTGCCGCCCCAGAGCCTCGCGATGTCCTCCTCCGGGTAGCCTCGCCGCACGAGCTCGAGGGTGACGTTGAACGTCTCGCTCGCGTCGTTCCAACCGACGATGCCCCCGCCACCGTCGAAGTCGGACGCGATCCCCACGTGGTCGATGCCGATCAGCTTCACCGCATAGTCCACGTGGTTCACCAGATCGGTCACGGTGGCTCGCCTCGTCCCACGCACGAGGTAGGCGCCATACGCGACAATCTGCACCACTCCCCCGTTCTTCCCGATCGCCAGGAGCTCGTCGTCGTCGAGATTCCGGCTGTGGCTCGCCAACGCCCGCACCGCCGAATGCGACGCGATCACCGGAGCGCGCGACAGCTCGATCGTCTTCCGGTTGGCCTGCTTCGACGGATGGGAGAGGTCGAGCAGGATGCCCACGCGATTGGCCTCCGCCACCACCTGCTGGCCCAGGGGCGAGAGTCCGTTCCAGCGGCGCTTCCCGGAGTGCGAGTCCGCGAGCTGGCTGTGGTCGCTGTGCGCGAGCGAGAGGTAGCGCACGCCCATGTCGGCGAACTTCCTCAAGTTCGTGATGTCCTCACCGATCGCGTAACCGTTCTCCATCCCCATCAGCGCGACCTTATTCCCCTCCCGCTGGAGCCGCCGGACGTCGGCCGCGGTGCGAGCTAGGCCGATCCGGTCGGGCGCGAGGTCCGACGTCGGGCGCCAGACCGCCTCGATCTTGGCGACCGCGAGGTCGTACGCGCGGCGGTAGCCCTCCGCTGTGAAGTCGTCCCGCTGGTCCTGGTAGATCGAGAAGAAGACCGCGTCGAGGCCGCCCTTCTCCATCTTGGGTAGATCGACCTTCGTCGGGAGGCCGCTCACGAAGTTCGTGCGTCCGGCGACGAAGTTGGACGCGCTCATGTCCACGTGCGTGTCGATCGTGGTCACGCGGTCGTGGACGCCGTGGGCGCGGGCGAGGAGGGCGGAGTCGGGAAATTGAGCGGCCGCGGGAGCGGCGGCCAGGACGAGCGCGATCGGTACCCAGCGCACCTTACGGGGCCGGAGGCAGCGCCTGCATGCACACGGCGAGGTAGTTGAATCGCGTCGCCCCCTCCGGAGCGTGATACGCTTTGCTCACCCGGAACTCGGCCTCGGTGAACAATCGGATCCCGAAGTACGGGGTGAAGAAGCAGTCAGTCTCCTCGAAACGGAGCCGGAGGGCGGCCTCGTTGGGGCGATCGTGCGGATCGGGCGTGCGTGACCACCCGGCGTCGAGCAGCGTCTGATAGAAGACCAGGTTCTCCTCGCCCGGCGCGCGCGTGACCAGGCTGCCTGCCGCCGTCACCCGGCACGCGGGGAGCGTCAGCTGGGTCCGCCAGTCGTCGATCGAGTCCGGCGAGATCTCCGCCGTCATCTCCAGCGACGACTCGGTCAGGACACGCTGGAGCGGCTCACACCGCTTGAGGTCCTCGGGAGCCACGACGGCGGTCGGGGGAGTGCCCTGGGCACCCACCTGGGGGACGGGGGCGAGGAGCCACGCCAGGGCCGACAGTACGATCGCGAGGGGCATGAACATCCTACGGGAACCGGAGATTTCTGTTCCCTCGATGGACCCCTCCGACAAGTTGTCCCCGCGGTGGAGAAGCCCTTCACGGTCGAGAAGCTGCTGGCCGCGATCCAGTCAGTCCTGGGCGGCGAGGGCGCCTAGACGAAGACGCACTCCCGCCGCGATCAGGATGCGGTGGCCGATGCCGTACTCGTCGGGATCCACGATGGCGTTCAAGGGGCCGAGCACGTAGTCGGTCAGCCCCATCACGAGGCGCATCCTGCCGCCCAGGTCGCGCTCCAGAACCAGCCCCGGCACCACCGCCGAGATCCAGTTGTCCCCGCCGGGGGAGGAATCGATCTCGACGATCTCGTACTCCCCGACCGCGCCCATCCCCAGGCGCACGCCCACCCGGGTGGCGCCGCCCGTCGGGAACCACGCGGCGCCCAGCGCGAGAAGGTAGCAGTTGTGGTGGTAGTCCTGGCCCAGACTCGTGAAGTCGGTGCGCGCGACGCTCCCCTCGAGGAACAGGGGAAAGCGGGTCGAGTTGCTGGAGACGGCCAACGACAGCAGGGGCCCGACCTGGGTCGAGCCGATGCTGGGCGAGGGGTGGACGATGACCCCGGTCGCGAGGTGGATCTGGGCGGCTGCGCGCCTCGGGCCGGCAACGCCCGCCAGCGCCAGGAGGAGGATGGCGAGCACGGGGACGGGACGACGAGGGCGCTTCTCAAGGAGCGCCCTCGTCACAGGTAGCTGAGCCACCAGTCCCGCCTGCGCTCCTTCACTCCGGCGACCCAGAGGCAGAAGGGATAGAGGACGGCGATCACCGTCGCCCAGACCACGTACACGCCGGCCAGACCCAGGCCGTATCCCTCCGGATAGAACAGAAAGACGGTCTTCATCTGCAAGAAGCTGAAGCCCTGCGCCATGCCGAGCAGGACGCTCAGCGTGTGGATCAGGAAGAAGTGCGCGACATAGAAGGCGAAGGGGACGCGACCGAACATCACCAGAGCGTCCTTCACCGGACCGCGCATCCGATCGGCGAGCCCGCACAGGATCGCCGCGGGCCCGAGCATCATCAGCAGGTACTGCAGGCTCGGCGGATACTTGGTCGTGTTGAGGAAGTCGATGAGCGTTGCGGTGGATCCCCCAGGCTGGCGGAGCCAGTGGTTGGGGTCGCCGTAGGGATCCAGGGCTCGTAACACGAGGAATAGCCCGGTCAATGCCGCACCGGTGCGGATCAGGGTCACGTTCCGCTCCTCCGCCGGACGGTCGAAGACCGCGGACACGCCGAATCCGAGGAGCATGACGCCGATCCAGGACAGCACCGGATAGATGAAGATGAACAGGAATGGCCCCGCGCGGACCGACATCTGGGCGTGCAGCGCAACCCACACGGGCCACTGCTCCTCGAGCAGGGTCGCCGCGGGCCAGAACGGATCCAGCAGGTTGTGGGCGGCGACGATCATGAGCCCAAGGGCAAGGCAAGCGGGGCGCCCCATCCACTGACACGCCGAGAGCGCCACCATGCTGGCGCCGATCGCCCAGATCACCTGCATCCCGGCGAACCGCGCCCCGCCGACCTGCGGGAGACCCTCCGGCGAGAATGTCACGATGGTCGAGATGACGAAGATCTCGACGAAGATCAGCCAGATGCCACGGGTGAGGAGGAATCGGCCAAGCTCTCCCCTGCTCTTTCGCGCAGCCATCAGTCCCGCGCTTGTCCCCGCGAGCAGAACGAAGACCGGCGCGCAGAAGTGCGTGATCCAGCGCGTGAAGAAGATCGCGGCACCGACGTTCGGGTCGGCGGTCGGATCTTGCTCCGTGCCGACCAGGAAGAAGTCCCGGACGTGGTCGATCGCCATGAGCAGGATGACCAGCCCACGGAGCATGTCGATCGAGTCGAGGCGGTAGCCGCGCTGCCCGACGGTCGTGGAGCCAGGAGCCGGGCGCTCGGTGGTGGTACCGGTCATCGGACCCTCCCACAGAACGCTACCAAGGAGAAATGGCGCCCGGAAGCCGAGCGACACCCACTACGGATGGGGCTCCGAGCCGCGGGACGCAAGCCGGGAATCGCGATCTGGGGCCCCGGCTGTTGCGTCCCGGCCTCTGCCGTCGTTGATTCCATCCTGTCGAATCCGTCTGCTCGGCAGACCCATGAAAGCGGAGTCCCGATGGCACGCCTCTCCATCCGCACCGGGCTCTTCATCCTCTCGGCCCTGGTCATCCCTTCCCTTCTGGCTGGGCAGGCCGCCGAGCCGCCAGAACCGGCCAGCCCCGACCAACGCATCGGCGGCCCGCCCGCGCCGGTCGCGCCCGAAGTCGTGACGCGCGATGACCAGGGGAACGCCACGGTCCGCGCGACCCGAATCGCGACGCCGATCGAGATCGACGGCAACCTGGATGAAGCGTTATACCGCGACGTGCCCGCGATCGGCGACTTCGTGCAGGTCCTCCCCGAGGATGGAGCACCGGCCACGGAGCGCACCGAAGCGTGGATCGCTTTCGACGACGAGAACATCTACGTGGGCGGACGCGTCTGGGAGTCGCACCCCGAGAGCGAATGGGTCGCGAACGAGATGCGCCGGGACGCCAACCAACTCACCCAGAACGACAGCTTCGGGGTCGCGTTCGATACGTTCTTCGACAAGCGCAACGGGGTCTTCTTCTACGTGAATCCGCTCGGGACCCGCTCGGACATCCAGTACACGAACGAGGGCAACCCGAACCGCGACTGGGCGCCCATCTGGGAAGCGCGCACGGGCAGGTTCGAGGGGGGCTGGACCGCCGAGTTCCGGATTCCGTTCAAGTCACTGCGCTACCGGTCCGGTGGTGATCAGCTGTGGGGCATCCAGATCCGCCGGGCGATACGCCACCAGAGCGAGTGGGCGTACCTGACGCGGATCCCGCGCTCGGTGACCGGAGGGGGCAGCAACGGGGCGAGTGCGGTGATGCGGATCTCCCGCTGGGGCGTCCTTACCGGGCTCGAGACGCCTCCCGCTGGCCGCACGATCGAGGTCAAGCCGTACGGGATCTCGAGCCTCCAGACCAACCGCACGGTCACACCCGCGATCAACAACGACGCGCAGGCCGACGCCGGGTTGGACGTCAAGATCGGCGTGACCGAAAGCCTGTTCGCCGACCTCACCGTCAACACCGACTTCGCGCAGGTAGAGGTTGACGAACAGCAGGTCAACCTGACGCGGTTCGAAATCTCCTTCCCCGAGAAACGCGAGTTCTTCCTCGAGGGACGCGACATCTATCAGTTCGCGATCAGCACCGCGTCGGCCGGCGGGGGCGGGGGCGGTGGCGGAGGGAACGCGCCCAACCTGTTCTTCAGCCGCCGCATCGGGCTAGAGTCCGGCAAGCTGATCCCGATCCGCGCCGGCGCGCGCGTAACCGGGAAGCTGGGTGCGTTCGACGTCGGCGCGCTCAGCATGCGGACAGCGGAGAACGAAGGGCTGGGCGTAGAGGCTACGAATTTCAACGTGCTGCGTCTGCGCCGCGACGTCCTCTCGAGGGGGAGCATCGGAGCCCTGTTCACACAGCGCTCCCAGTCGCGCGTGGCCGAGGGCTCGAACGAGACGTACGGCCTGGATGGGAACCTCTCCTTCCGGTCCGATTTCTTCGTCT
>CAMCNM010000101.1 GCA_945876015.1 Gemmatimonas phototrophica | reverse complement strand
CGCGCCGAAGCGGCGCGCGACCTCGACCTGCCGCTTCGCGATCAACGGGCGCGCCATCGACGTGCCGAGCAGGTAGCGGCGGCTGTAGACCGCGCCGGCGCGCAGCGTCGGCCACGCGAACTCTTCGACGAACTCCTTCTTGAGGTCCTCGACCACCAGCTCGGACGCGCCCGAGGCCTTGGCCTTCTTCTCCAGCTTCGAGAGGTCCTCGTTCTGGCCGACGTCCGCCGCCATGCAGATCACCTCGGCCTGATACGTCTCCTTAAGCCACGGGACGATGATCGAGGTATCCAGCCCACCCGAATATCCAAGCACGACCTTCATGTCGGTTCCCTCCTATGGGGACACCGGCGGATGTCGCCGCCATCAGTCTTCACCAGCCAGCACTTGGGCCCAGTCGGGCCGGTC
Source organism: Gemmatimonas phototrophica (assembly GCA_945876015.1). GTDB lineage: Bacteria > Gemmatimonadota > Gemmatimonadetes > Longimicrobiales > Gaopeijiaceae > UBA2988. The sequence goes on along the minus strand of CAMCNM010000101.1, from coordinate 6,584 downwards.
TGTATCTGGTGGGCATAATTATTCACCAAAGCTGCATTATGAGCAATGCCCCAGGTCTACCTGGCCCCCACCGAGGGCCGGCGTCGCCTCGAAGATGCGCAGACCGACGCGCGCCCGGCTCGCCAGCGACGGCGCATCCGAGTCCAGATCCATCAGCACCGCGACCTCCTTGCACTCCATGCGCCGCGCGCACCCCACGCAATCAGATGCAACCTTCTCGGGCAGCCACTCCCGCGGGATGGTGCGGAATCCGATCGGGTGGAAGAAGCGCGGCTCGAACGCCATCGCGAAGACGCGCTTGATCTCGAGCGCGCGCGCCTCCTCGATCAGATGCTCGACCACGCGGCTGCCGAGCCCCCCGCCCTGCCACTCCTCGTGCACCGCGAGCCCGACCACTTCCGCGAGCTCGTTCGAGTAGACGCGCAGTCCGCCGCACGCCACCACGCCGCCCGGGCCGAGCAACACGACGTACTCGCGGAAATTGCGACTGAGCTCCGCCGGAGACTTGGGGAGCATCAGGCCCTTCGCCGCATACCGGTTGATCATGCGCGACATCGTCTCGACGTCCGCCAACATGGCGCGACGCGGGACGGGTACGGCGATCAGAACGGGCGCAGCGTTCAACTCAATGCCTCCTCCAGCCGCTCGACTCCCGTAACGAGCAGCTCGTCAGGGGTGTTGAGAGGGGGAAGCAGCCGGATCACATCCGGACCGGCCGCCACGAGCAACAAGCCCAGGTCACGCGCCTTCATCACGATCGCCTGCGCGTCACCGTCCACCTGCACGCCGCGGATGAGACCCACTCCGCGCAACTCCTTTACGACCGCCGAGCGCGAAGCCATCTCACGCAGCGACCGGTCGAGCCGGTCGGCGCGCTTCAGCACGCCGGCGAGAAAGCCCGGCGCGGTGATCGTGCGCAGCACCACGCGCGCGACGTGGGCCACGAGCGGCCCGCCGCCGAACGTCGTGCCGTGCTCACCCGCCGCGATCGCGGCCGCCACGTGGGGCGCCGCCAGCAGCGCACCCATCGGCAGCCCGCCCGCTAGCGGCTTCGCGATCATCAGCAGGTCGGGACGGATCCCGGCGTACTCGTGCGCGAAGAGGCGCCCGCTCCTACCCAAGCCGCACTGGATCTCGTCGAAGATCAGCGCGACCTCACGCTCGTCGCACAGCGCCCGCAGCTCGCGCAGGAACTCGACCGGCACCACGCGGATCCCGCCCTCGCCCTGGATCGGCTCGATGATCACCGCGGCGGTCCTATCGTGCGTGACCAGCTTCTTCAGCCCAGCGAGGTTGCCCACCTCGGCGAAGTCCACGCCCGGCATGAGCGGCTCGAACGGCTCGCGGTACGCGGGCCGATCGGTGGCCGCGAGCGTGCCGAACAGCCGCCCGTGGAACGAGCCGCGGAACGCGACGATCCGGTGCTTGGCCTTGCCGCCGATGGTGCCCGCCCATCTGCGCGCGAGCTTGAACGCGGCTTCGCCCGACTCCGCTCCCGAATTGCAGAAGAAGACCTGCGACGGGAACGTCGCCGCGACCAGCTCCTCCGCCAGCCGCTCGCCCGGCTCGGTGCGGAACAGGTTCGACGTGTGGACGAGCCCGCTCTCGAGCCCTTCGCGGATCGCGCCCAGCACCTCAGGCGCGCCGTGCCCCAGCGCATTCACGCCGATGCCGGACGTGAAGTCGAGGTAGCGGCGCCCGTCCTCGGCGACGAGCCACGCGCCCTCGCCGCTCACGAACAGGATGTCCGGCTTCTTGTAGATCCCGAGCAGGGCCGTGGTCGGCGATGTCGTCGTGTCGGGGCTCATGAAACCGCCTCCGTGGCGTTGTCGGGAATCACGCGCGTGCCGGCCGGACCGTCGGAGAGAAGCGCTCCGTCCCCGATGCGCACCTCCACGCCCGCGCGCGCCGCCTCAAGCGCCTGCCGCACCTTCACCGCCATCCCGCCCTTCACGATCCCGCGCTCGAGCAGGCCGGCCGCTCCGGCCGCGGTGATGCGCTCCAGCGGAGCTCCGTCCACCAGCACGCCCGGGACGTCGGACACGAGCAACAACCGGTCTGCCGCGAGCCCGACCGCGAGCGCGATCGCCGCCTCGTCCGCGTTCACGTTGAGCGGAACGCCGTTCGGGCCGCGCGACACCGGGGATACGACCGGCAGCATGCCGCCGTCGAGCAGCGCTCTGAGCGCGCGGGGATCCACGCCCGCGATCTCGCCGACTTCGCCCAGCTTGCCGCCATCCTTGCGAAGCGCGCGGAGCAGACCGCCGTCTTCACCCGAGAGGCCGACCGCGACCTCGCCCGTGCCGATCAGGGCCGCGACGACGCGCTTGTTCACCCAGCCGGACAGCACCATCGCGGTGATCTGCATGGCTTCCGGCGTGGTGACGCGCAGGCCGTCGTTCCACTCGACGGGAAGGCCGAGGCGCTCCTGCCACCTGGTGATCTCGGCCCCACCGCCGTGTACGACGACGCGCGCGCCGGGCAGCGCGTGGACCGAATCGGCGAGAGCGGCCAACTCCGCGACAGAGCCCGCGACCGCTCCGCCCACCTTGATGACCGTCAGCAACGGATGCCACGCCCGCTCTCGTAGCCGAGCATGAGGTTCATGTTCTGCACGGCCTGGCCGGCGGCGCCCTTGCCCAGGTTGTCCAACGCGGCGACGACCGTCACGGTCGGCGTCGCGAGCCCGACGTTGTCGAACGCGCCGAGCACGAGCAGATCGTTGCCCGAGACATCGGCGAGCGACGGCGCGCCGTCGATGACGCGCACCGCGCCGCGGTCGCCGTACGCATTCTTCCAGAGCGCCTTCACGCGCGCCGCGTCCACCCCGGCGCGGACCGGAAGCGCGATCGTCTCGAGGATGCCCCGGGCGACGGGCAGCAGGTGCGGCACGAACAGGAGCTGGAGCCCGGGGAGCGTCGCGCGCATCTCCTTGAGATGGCGGTGATCGTTGCCGAGCCCGTAAGGCCGGTAGTCGCCGAACACCTCGCCGAAGAGCAGCTCGCGCTTGGGCGCGCGGCCCGCGCCGGTCACGCCGGACGCCGCGCTCACCATGATCGGATGCGCGTCGTCGATCACGCCGGCCTTCTGCAGCGGAAGGAGCGACATGATCACGCCCGTGGGATAGCACCCCGGGTTCGCGATCAGCCGCGCCTTTGCGACCTCGGCTGGGTTGACCTCGGGCAGACCGTACACGGCTTCGCTTTCACGCCCGGAACCCGGGCGATGATCCGCGGTGAGATCCACGATCTTCGGGACACTCTTTCCGTTCTTGTCCACCCACGCGGCGGCTTCACCGTGCGGCAGACAGAGGAACGCGACCTCGATCTCTTCGAGCCTGGCCTGCGCGACCGGAATGAACGAGAGCCCGGGCATGGGCGTGGGCTTCCCCGCCTCGGAGTCGGACGTCGAAAAGCGCACCTCGACGCCGTCGTGTCCGCGCAGGACGCGAAGCACCTCGAGACCCGTATATCCAGACCCCCCGAGCACCCCGACAGGCACTAGACGGGACATCGCAGAGGACTTGTTAGTTTGATTATCCGTGTTCACGGCATAAATATACGCAACAAATGTGTCGCGATGCAAGGGACGTGATGGGGTGGATCCGGCGGGCACTACCGGTGGTGCTGAGCGGTGCATAAATGCGACCGCTGGAGCCCTACTCCTCGGCGATCTCCTCGATGCGCCTCTGCACCACCGGAACGTGCTCCGGCTCGCGGCAGATGAGGAGGATCGTGTCGTCCCCCGCGATCGTGCCGAGCACCTCGGGCCATTCCTCCCAGTCGATCGCGAGCGCGACCGCCTGGGCGCCTCCGGTCATGGTACGCACGACGAGCAGATTACCGGTGCCTTCGGCCGACGCGTAGAGCGAGGGCAGCAGGCTCTGGAGGGGAGGCGTGCTCTCCCATTCGTCGGGGAGCGTGTAGTGGCCGATCCCTCCGGCACCGGGGACTTTGACCAGGCGGAGCTCGCGGATGTCGCGCGAGACAGTCGCCTGGGTGACCGCGAAGCCGGCCTCGTCCAGCAGCTCGCGCAGCTGATCCTGACTCGTGACCCTCTGAGCGCGGATCGCGTCCAGGATCGCGGCGTGCCGTGCGCTCTTCCCCGCCACGCTACATCGCCCCCGCCACGAGCGCGCGCACCTTTTCGGGCTCGAAGCCGACGCTTCGTCCGGTTTCCGCGCCGCCCTGGAAGAGGATCAGGGTCGGAATGCCACGGATGCCGTAGGTCACCGAGAGCTGGGGCGCGATGTCGGTGTCCACCTTCACCATGAGCACCTTGCCCACGTGGGTGCGTGCCAACTCGTCTACGAGGGGCGCGACCATCTTACACGGAGCGCACCAGTCGGCGTAGAAATCCACCAGCACCGGCACGCCGGACTGGAGCACGGTCTGATCGAAGTCGTCCGGCATCACCTTCACCGGGCGATCGAGCAGCATCGGCTTCTGGCACGCACCGCATTTCGGCCGGTCGGCGGCCCGGGACAGGTCGATCTGGTTCAGCTTGGAGCAGAATTGGCACCGCACGGTCACGGTGGTCTGGGCTTCCGGCGTGGACACGTCCGCTACTCTCCCATTGATGGATCCGCTCACCGCCTTACCCGCCGGAGGATCGGGCGGTTCATGAGAAGGGGCCGGAGGCAGCGCCGCCGACCCCTTCGATCCTGACGCCGACCCGAGCAGCGGCGCCGCTCAGAAGTCGTACTTGACCTGCACCACAGCGAGCCGCCCAATGGTCGGCACCGCCACGAAGTTCCGGTAGTCCACGTCGAACAGGTTCGAGACGGTCGCCTGGATAGTCGCCCCCAGGTTCGGGATCCTGTAGCCGAGCGAGAGGTCGGTGATCGTCGCGCTCTCGACGCAGTCCTCGATCAGGCCGCCGACGACCTGGCCGGGAATGCAGCCCGTCCCCTGGAAGTCGGCCGAGCTCGCCGGGAATCCCGCCGTGAACCGGTTCCGCACCTCGCCGAAGAACCCGTTCGACGCCCCGCGGTAGGCGAGCGCGAGCGTGTCCTTCTTGTCCGGCGCGTTCAGCGCCACGATCTGCTTCGTGCCGTTCAGATCGGGCTCGAAGTAGTCGTCGCTCACGAGCGACCCGGTCGCCTCGAACGTCCACTGGGGCGTGAGCAGCACGGTGATCCCGATGTCGCTGCCCCACAGGTCGATCTCGCCGTAGTTCACGTAGGTCACGAACAGGTCGGCGCCGGTGGTCGCGACGTCCGGATCCGTCACCACGCCGAGCGGCGCCGGCCCGAACCCGGCGGCGAGCGCCGCGGCCGACGCCTGCGGCACGCCGTTGGCCATCATGATCGGCACCGTCTGGACCGCGTTGAGCAGCAGAACCGGCGTCCAAAGCGTGAGCGGCGAGGTGAAGTTCTCGCGCTTCGATTTCCACGCGTCGAGCGAGAGCGCGACGCGGTTGCCGAGCACGCCCTGATAGCCGACCTCGAACGTGTTGTTCGTGCTCGATGTCATGCGCGGCACGTCGGCGACCTTGAGCTGGGCGAGCGGAGTGAGAACGGTGGGCTTGAGCGGGTTGAGCCCGAGGATCCCAACGCTCGACATGTTCATGCCCCGGAAGAACGGGGCCTGCGCCGCGGGGATCGCGCCCCTCGCCACCAGCAGGTTGACCGCGTTGTTCCAGAGGTTCTGCGCGGTGACGGTCTGCACCGTCTTGGCGCTTCCCGAGAACGGCGACCGCATGCCGCGGAAGCTCCCGTCCGCGTTCTGGAAGCGGAGCCCGTCCTCGCCGGGACCGACCGCGCGGGTCAGGTAGCCGAGATCACCAAGGCTGCTCGGCGCGAGGCCTCCGTTGATGTCGAGGAACATGTTCAGGCTGGTCGGCGTCGACGAAGCCCGGTTGTACGTGAAGCGGAGCGCGTGCCCCGGCTTGGGCTTGAATACCACCGCGGCGCGCGGCGACCAGAGCGGATCCTCCAGCACCGAGGTGTTGTCCCAGCGCAGCGCCCCCACCAGCGAGAGCTTCGGCGAGGGGTTGAGCTCGGCCTGGCCGTACCCGCCGAATTCGGTGATCGCGTCCTTGGCCTCGTACCGACCATAGATCGTGCCCTCGCTCTCCGGCGTCGTCCTGCGGAAGTCGATACCGTAGATGAGGTCGAGCTTGTCGGCGCCCAGCGCCACGCCGTGCTGGAGCTGGCCCACCCACATCTTCGATTTGTCGACGAGGGTCTTTCCGCGCTTCAGCAGGAACGAGTCGCCCGCGTCGCTCGTGTTCAGGTAGGCCTGCGCGAAGAGCCGCCCCAGATTGAAGCGGGCCTGGTAGAACGAGTAGGCCCAATCCTTCGTCTGGCCCGCGCCCAGCCCGGTGAGCTCGATGCCGCTGTTGCTGCTGCGGCCCGTCTGGAAGATCGCGGTCCCGTTCTCGACGAAGCGCCAGTCCGCACGCGCTTCGCCGCCCCACCGGAAGATGTCGTAGTCGCGCTTGCCGACGCGCGCGACCTCGGCGGTCGTGATGCCGAAGGCGTTCGCGAACGCCGCCGGGTTCTTGGCTGCCTGCGCGATGGCGTTCACCTCGGTGGCGTCAACGAAGGGCCACTCCTCGCCCTTGAAGAACGAGCCGGACAC
>CAMCNM010000100.1 GCA_945876015.1 Gemmatimonas phototrophica | reverse complement strand
GCCTCTACCCCCTCGAAGCCCGAAATGTTTACGACGGTCAGGTCCATGGAAACCCGACCCACGATGGGCGCCCGCCGACCTGCCAGAAGCGCATGCCCGCAATTGCCGAGGGCGCGGGGCAGCCCGTCACCGTATCCGATCGCGAGCGTCGCCCACTTTTCCCAGCCCCGCGCCGCGTGGGTGGCTCCATATCCGACCGTCGTGCCCGGGGAAGCGTCGCGCACGTGCACCACCCGGGCGCGCACCGTCGCCACCGGATCGGGATCGGCAAGACCGGCCCCCGCGGCTCCCCCGTAGAGGAAGATCCCCGGACGGACCGCCCCAGCCCGGTATGCGCCCGACCCGAGCCGCCCTGCCCGCAGGGCGCCCGCGCTGTTCTGCGCATGGACGAGGAAATCCTCGTTCGGATGCGGGACGGATGTTAGGACGTCCACGAGCCGCTGCCATTGCACAGGCACCGTGGCCGGATCGTCGTCGGCCGAGTGGAAGTGCGTATAGCACCCGGTCCAGCGCAGCCCGGGCCGGTGCCGGGCCGCCACGATCGGCCCCCACTGGGCCGCCTGCCTCCAGTCGAACCCGGCCCGCCCCATGCCCGTGTCCACCTCGATCTGGAACGTGGCCGGGCGGTCGCGCCGCGCAGCCGCTTCATCGAGCAGGCGAAGGCCGTCGAGGCTGGAGAGACACACGGTCAGATCGCCGTCCACCGCGTCGGGATAGGATCCCGGTGGCAGCGGGGCCACCACCAGGATGGTCCGCGTGACCCCGAGCTCCCTGAGGCGGCGGCCCTCCTCGAGCGTGGCGACGCCCCAGGCCAGCGGCTGCTCGGGCTCCAGCGTGGCGACCATCCGGTCGGCTCCAAGCCCGTAGGCGTCGGCCTTCACCATCGGGATCACGCCCACGTCGCCGCCGGCCGCCGCCTGCACGCACCGGTAGTTCCTGCGAACGGCCGCGGCCCGAACCTCGATCCAGGCCCGGGTGCGCCGGTCCGACGAGGGAGTCCGGTCCGTTGACATGGCCGCAAAAGATGGGAGAACCTTGCGGGCCGGCAAAGCCCGGACGGAGGCAGCGAACGCGCCCTCGGGCGTCCACCGAAGAGAGGAACCGCATGGCCATGGAGCCTTCCCGACCGCCTCTCGAGGTGCCCCGGACCGACGGCACGCTGGACCGTGCGCTGGCCCTGGTCCGGCTCCTGCGCGTCCACTGCCCCTGGGACGCCGAACAGACCGCCAGCTCGCTGGTGCCCCACCTGCTCGAGGAGACCCACGAGGTCGTGGACGCGATCCACGACGGCGACCAGAGCGCGCTCGAGGGCGAGCTGGGAGATCTGCTCCTCAACCTCGCGTTCCAGATCGTCGTAGCGGAGGAGACCGGCGCCCTGAGCGCCGCGTCCGTCACCGATCGACTGGTGGCGAAGATGGTGCGCCGCCATCCCCATCTGTTCGGGGGAGGAGAGCGCCAGAGCTGGGAGGCGCTGAAAGCAGCCGAGCGCACCGCGAGCGGCGAGGACGACGGTGTGTTGTCCGGACTCGCTAAGGGGCTGGACCCGCTCACCAGAGCACACCGCGTCCAGCAGCGCGTCTCGAGCGTAGGATTCGACTGGGCGGATCCGAGCGGCGCGTTCGCCAAGGTCGCCGAGGAGCTGGAGGAGGTGCGCGAAGCGATGGCGACCGGAAGCGAGAGCGACGTCGAGGAGGAGCTGGGCGACCTACTCTTCGCTGCCGTCAACCTGACGAGGTTGGCGGGAGCGCATCCGACGACGGCCCTCGCGGCCGCGAACCGGAAGTTCGAGCGAAGGTTCGCGAGGCTGGAGACACTGGCGCGCGATCGCGGGATCGTACTCGCGGACGCGGGGCTCGAAGCGCTGGACCGACTCTGGGACGAGCTGAAGCAGGAAGAGCGCTAGCTAGCTCAGGGTCGAAGCCGCGTCATCATGCGCGGGAACGGGATCAGCTCGCGGATGTGGGGCCGTCCGGTGATCCACGCCACGGTCCGCTCCACGCCGAGCCCAAAGCCCGCGTGCGGGAACGTGCCGTATCGGCGCAGATCGAGATACCAGCCGTACGCTTCCTCCGGAAGCTTCTGGGCGCGAATCCCCGCTAGCAGCTTTTCCAGGTCGTCCTCCCGCTGGCTGCCTCCGATGATCTCGCCATAGCCCTCGGGGGCCAGGCAGTCGTCGCATAGCACCGTGCGCGGATCAGCCGGGTTCTCCTTCATGTAGAAGGCCTTCACGATCTTCGGGTAGTTGAACACGAAGAGCGGCTTGTCGAGACCCTCGGTCAGCGCGGTCTCGTCGGGGGCGCCCAGATCGCTCCCCCACTCGATGTCGGTGCCCTTCGCCTTGAGCTGTGCCACCGCGTCCGTATAGTCGAGACGATGGAACGGCGGCCGGACGTTGGCGAGCTTCGAGGTGTCGCGCTCGAGCACCTTGAGTTCCTCCTTGCAGCGCTCGAGCGCGCGCTCGACCAGGTAGGAGATGAACTCCTCCTGCAGCCGCATGTTGCCAGCCGAGTCCATGAACGCGACCTCGGGCTCCACCATCCAGAACTCGGTGAGGTGCCTCCGAGTCTTGGACTTCTCGGCGCGGAACGTGGGGCCGAACGTGTAGATCTTCCGGAACGCGGCAGCGGCCGCTTCGCCGTACAGCTGACCGGTCTGCGCGAGGTACGCCTTCTCGCCGAAGTAGTCGGTCTCGAACAGGCTGCCCGCGTGCTCGCCGATGGCACCCGTGAGGATCGGGCTGTCGATGCGGACGAAGCCGCGCTGGTAGAAGAAGTCGTGGATCGCCTGCTCGACCTCCGCCCGCACCCTGAGGCCCGCCCACTGCATCTTCGACCGCAGCCAGAGATGGCGGTGATCGAGCAGGAAGTCTACGCCGTGCTCCTTCGGCTGAATCGGGTAGTCAACGCTGGCACCCACGATCTCGAGGCCGGTCACGCCCAGCTCGTATCCGGAGGGGGCGCGCGGCTCCGCCCGGACGGCTCCGGTGAGGGCGATCGCCGTCTCCTGCGTCAGCGCGGCGTGGCGGTCCCACACCTCGGGAGCCACCTCCTTCTTGACCACGACGCCCTGGACCGACCCGGTTCCGTCGCGCACGTCCACGAACGCGACCTTGCCGTGCGCACGGGTGGACTCGACCCATCCGAGGATGGTGATCTCGGTCCCAACGTGGGACCCGAGGTCCCTGATTTCGACCGTCTGACTCATCGACGCGCTGCGACCGGTGGCGGGGGTTCGGCCTCCCGCGGGCGGGGAGGGAGCCAGAAGATAGGCGGGGCGGTGCGCGGGACAACCTTGCCGCAGCTCACCGCGGTCCGCGCCGCGATTCGATGCCTGGCTATGCGCGAGCCCAGGCGTCGATCGCGGCCGCGAACCGGGCGGGTGCGCCCGGGTCCGTGCGTAGGTAGAGCGACGGCTCGATCAGCTCGAGCTCCATGAGGGTGGGCCAGCCCTCGTCGCGCACGAGGTCAACCCGCGCGTAGAGCGGCGGTGCATCCAGGCGGGCAAGCACGGCCGCGGCCGTTTCGATCAGGTCCGCGCTCGGAGTCTCGGAAAGGATCGTCGCGCCGCGCTCCTCCTGCACTCTGAACTCCCCCGCGGCCGCCACTTTCCGGACCGCGTGGCTGAACGCGCCGTTCAGGAACACGAGCGAGTGCTCGCCCTCGGAGAGGATCGCTGGGAGGAAGCGCTGGAGAAGAACCTCGCGGCCGCCGAGCGCGGCGAGCGGCGCCGCCGCGGACACGGCGTCGTCGGGGCGAACGTGGAAGATCCCGACCCCGCCCCCTCCCACCATGGGCTTCACCACCGCGCCCACCCTGCCACAGTCGCGCACGAAGGACGCCAGCTCGTCGTCGTCGAGCGCGCCGCTGATGACCGTGTCGGGCAGCGGGCACCCGCGCGCCGCCAGATCCACGAGATAGCTCTTCCGGATATTCCAGCGCACGAGGAGAAGCGGGTTGGCGAGGCGCGCACCCGACGCGTCGATCGACTCGAGCGCCGCGATGAAGGGTCCCACCGCGTGCTGATAGTCCCAGGGCGAGCGGATCACCACCCCGGCGAACCGCTCCCAGCGCACGCGCGGCGCACGCCAGGAGACGCTCTCCACCGCCCAACCGAGCCGGTCGAGCTCGGGCACCGCGAGGTGGTCGTCGGTGACGTAGCCCTCGAGGTCGTCCATGGTGACGAAGGCGATCGACCGGTCGTGCATCATCCCACTCCGAACATGCGCAGTCGCTCGGCATAGCGATGATCGAGCACTGCGCGCACGCGCTCGTGCGCGGGGCGCTCGAGCTTGGGGTCGTTCCCCACCATCGCGCGCGCCCGCCGCTGGGCCTCGGCGAGCAGGGCCTCGTCGCGCAGGATGTCGGCGTGCTGAAGGACGGGATCCCTGCCGTGCTGGAGCGCCCCGAACAGGTCGCCTTGCCCGCGCAGCGCCAGGTCCGCGCGCGCGATCACGAATCCGTCGGCGGTGTCGCGGAAGACCTTGAGCCGCTCCCCCGCGCCTTCCTTCGTTTCCGCGATCAGGATGCAATGGCTCTCGGCGGCGCCGCGCCCGACCCGGCCGCGCAGCTGGTGCAGCTGTGAGAGCCCGAATCGCTCCGCGTGCTCGACGACCATCACGCTCGCGTTCGCGACGTCGATACCGACCTCGATCACGGACGTGGCGATGAGGACGTCGATGTCCCCGGCGAGGAACGCGCGCATGACGCGATCCTTCTCCTCGGACGGCAGCTGGCCGTGCACGAGCCCGAGCCGCCGGTTGGGAAACACGTCGCGCGCGAGCCTCTCGTGCTCCTGGGTCGCCGACAGCAGATCGATTTTCTCGGACTCGTCCACCAGCGGGAAGACCACGTAGGCCTGGCGCCCCGCCGCGATCTCCTGGTCCACGAAACCGTAGACCGCGTCGCGCTGCTTCGGGGTGCGCAGCTGCGTCTTGATCGGCTGCCGCCCCGGCGGGAGCTCGTCCAGGATGCTCAGATCGAGGTCCCCGCAGAGTGCGAGCGCCATGGAGCGAGGAATCGGCGTGGCCGACATCATCAGGACGTCGGGATTGGTGGCGCGCTCGCCGAGCGCCATGCGCTGGCGCACGCCGAAGCGGTGCTGCTCGTCCACCACCACCAAACCGAGGCGATGGAACTCGACGCCGCTCTGGATCAGCGCGTGGGTCCCGATCGCGAGCTGGACGTGGCCCGAAGCGAGCCCCGCCAGCTCCTTCCGGCGCTCGGCGGCGGAAAGGCTGCCCGTGAGAAGCGCGACGCGCAGCCCGAGCGGCGCGACCCAATCGCGAATCCGCCGCGTGTGCTGCTCAGCCAGAAGCTCGGTGGGCGCCATCAGCGCGGCCTGCCAGCCGCCCTCCACCGCGAGCAGCATCGCGATCAGCGCGATCACGGTCTTCCCCGATCCCACGTCCCCCTGCAGCAGCCGGTTCATGCGGTGCGGCGCGGTCATGTCGGCGACGATCTCGCGCAGCACGCGCGACTGACCTTCCGTGAGCGCAAACGGGAGGCGCTCGACCAGGGCGCGAATGAGCGCGTTCGTGCGATGGTGGGCGATCCCCGGCTTGGCGAGGGTCTGCTCCCAGCGCACGCGCGCCTGCACGAGCTGCAGGAAGAAGAGCTCGTCGTAGGCGAGCCGCTGCCGGCCCCGCTCGGCTTCGGCGAGGCTGGTCGGCCGGTGGAGCGCGCGGAGCGCGTCGGGCAGCGTCGGGAGATCGAGATCCCCGCGCTCCGCCTCGCTCAGGTACTCGTCATCCTCCGACTGCGGCAGCAGCCCGTCCAGGTTCTGGTCGAAGAGCTTCCGCAGGATCCACTGCGGCATCTCCTCGGAGGCCGGATAGGTGACGAAGATCGTGCCCTTGCCTGCGACCGGAGCGTCGCCCTCGCTGCCCCGCGCCAGCACGGTGAACTCGCGCGGCTGGAGCTGCTTGCCGTGGAAGAACTTCACGGTGCCGGTGGCGAGCAGCGTGTCGCCGTCCTGAATGCGCCGCTCGAGCCACGGCTGCCCGGGCCACGAGCACGTGATCATCCCGCTCTCGTCCTGGAGGACCGCCTGGAAGATCCGGAGCCCCGACCGGGTGGGAATCGTGCCGCGGGTGCGCACCCGGCCGAGAACAGTGGCGTCCATGCCGACGCCGAGCTTTCCGATCGGCTCGACGGTCGATGCGTCGTCGTACCGGCGGGGGATGTGGTAGAGGAGATCGCGGGCGGTGAGGATGCCCATCTGCGCGAGCGACTCGGCGCGCCGGGGACCCACCCCCTTGAGGAACTGCACCGGCCGGTCCAGCTGCGAGAAGGTCAAGCGCGAGCGCTCATGCGTCCTCGAACACCGCCTCGATGAAGCTGTCGGGGTCGAACGGCTCGAGATCCTCCATCCCCTCGCCCGTCCCCACCCATTTCACGGGCAGGTTGAGCTCTTCCTGGAGCGCCACCACGATCCCGCCGCGCGCCGTGCTGTCGAGCTTGGCGAGCAAGATCCCCGAGAGTGGCACGACCTGCCCGAACGTACGCACCTGGTTAAGCGCGTTCTGGCCCACCGTCGCGTCGAGCACGATGAGCGTCTCGTGCGGCGCGCCCTCGAGGCGGCGTGCGATCACCCGCTCCACCTTCTTGAGCTCGTCCATCAGGTTGCGGTTGGTGTGCAGCCGCCCCGCGGTGTCAACCAGCACGACGTCCACGCCGCGGGACACCGCCGCGTCGATGGCGTCATACGCAACCGCCGCTGGATCGCCGCCATCCTTGCCCCCCACGAAGTGCGCGCCCACGCGCTCGGCCCAGACGCCGAGCTGTGCGACGGCGCCGGCCCGGTAGGTGTCGGCCGCCGCAACCAGCACGGACTTCCCCTCCTTCCGGAGTCGATGGGCGAGCTTCGCGATCGTGGTGGTCTTCCCCACCCCGTTCACGCCGACGATGAGCCATACGGTCGGGCCGGAGTCGGCCATCGCGAGGCCGGCGCCGCGCGCCGGAGCGAGGATCTTCGCGACCTCCTCCTCGAGCGCGGCGCGCAGCTCCTTCCCTCCGCGCACCAGCCCGCGGCGCGCCTTGTCCTCCACCGCGCCGACCA
>CAMCNM010000099.1 GCA_945876015.1 Gemmatimonas phototrophica | reverse complement strand
ACGATTGGCTCCACGTCGCTGGCCACGCTTCTCATGATGTCGAGTTCCTCCTCATGGCTCGGGTATTTCACCATGATGTTGAAAAGAAAGCGGTCGAGCTGCGCCTCGGGCAGCGGGTAGGTGCCTTCCTGCTCGATCGGATTCTGGGTCGCCAGCACGAAGAATGGAGCGTCGAGTTTGTATTCCTCGCCGCCCGAGGAAACCCGCTTCTCCTGCATCGCCTCGAGCAGCGCGGCCTGCGTCTTCGGCGGCGTCCGGTTGATCTCGTCCGCCAACAGGATGTTCGCGAACACCGGTCCGGGCGCGAACACGAGGTGTCGGCGTCCGGTGCTCGCGTCCTCCTGGATGATGTCGGTGCCCGTGATGTCCGACGGCATCAGGTCCGGAGTGAACTGGATGCGGCTGAACTTGAGGTCCAACACCTGCGCCATCGTGTGGATGAGCAGGGTCTTGGCCAGCCCGGGCACGCCCACGATCAGGCTGTTTCCGCCCACGAACAGGCTGAGCAGCACCTGCTCGAGGACGTCTTCCTGCCCGATGATGAGCTTGTGGATCTCGCTCAGGATGGCAACGCGGCCGGCCTTCATCTTGTCGGCCAGCGCGATGTCGTCCTCACGCTCCAGGGCTTCGGTCTCCAAAACGTTCTCCGTCACGAGGTCGCTCCCGTTTGTGGCGCTGGTGGGTCTCTGGTTGGTCAGTGCGTGAGCGCGTAGATCACGTAGTTGACTCCGAACTTGTACGCGTCGTTGGAAACGTCGATCGGGTAGTAGCCGTAGTCGGAGAACTCCCAGTACTCGGCGAGGTCCTGATTGTAGTTCGCGATCACCATCAGCCGGCGGGCCGGATCGTTGTTCTCGAAGATCCCGAGGTAGACCGGCGGCAGCTCCCGCTCGTACGGCGGGACCAGCGAGTAGGGATCCGGAATGCTGTAGAACGAATCGAAGATCTCGGTCGTTCCGTCGAGGACCTTGAAGTCGGACCCCGGGAGCACCCGCTTCATCTGGGCCAGGAAATTGATCTGGTGGTCCCCCCGGTGGTCGTCCACGATGAGGAAACCGCCCTTCATAAGCCAGGTCCGGAGGGACAGGACCTCGCTCTCCGTGGGGTGCCAGAACCCCACCTCGACGATGTACGCGACCGGGTAGCGGAACAGCTCCGGGTCGTCGGCCGTCATGATCAGGTGGTAGTCCGGGGTGGTCCAGACCGAGGTCAGCTCCTGCATGATGCGGAGGAAATTGGTCTCCGCCCGCGGCGTGTCGTGGGACCACATGGGGTCCCGCCGCCCCCGCCCGAACATTCCGTCGCCGCCCAGGTCGCCGGTGTCGGTTCCGTAGCGGAGCCTGACGAAGGCGACCTGGCCGTTGTAGGTCGGGTTGGCCGCCTGCTGATGCGGAACCGGAGCGCTGGACGCCTCGCCGGCCGTGGACACGGCGGCCATCCCCAACGCCGCGGCCAGCGCGATCACCGCGGCCGGGCTACTCACCGACTGGCACCGCTGGCACGGAGCTCGAGCAGCAGGTCCTGGGCTTCCTGGTAGCTGGGAGCCACCTCGAGCGCCCGGAGCACTTCGCGGCGGGCTTCGTCGCGCTGGCCGGCAGCCAGAAGGGCGCGCGCGAGGCGGAAGTGCGCTCCGGCCATGTCCACCGGCTTCAGCGCTACTACGGCGCGGCGCTCCTCGGCGGCCTGGGCGGTCTTGCCGAGCGAGGCCGCGAGGTCGGCGAGCTGCTCGTGAACCTCGATCTCGTATGGATGGATCAGGACGGCCTTCTCGAGCGCCAGGGCGGCCCCCGCCATGTCCCCCATCTGCCTGCGCAGGGTGGCCTCGATCACGTGCGGCTCGAGGGCGCTCTCGTTGAGGAGGCCGAGCTGCGTCAGGGCTGCGGCGGCCTTCTCGGTCTCGCCGCGCTCGCGATGGATGCGCGCGAGATAGAGATACGGCCCGTCCACCTCCGCGTAGTTCGGGAACAGCTGGAGCGCAGCCGTGAGCTCGACCTCGGCCTCGGCGAAGCGCTCCTCGTCGAACAGCATCTGACCCAGAACCAGGCGCAGGCTGAAGCTGTCCGGGTTGCGCCGGGCGGCGGCCTCGGCCTCCGTCAAGGAGGGCGTGTCGCTCATCCTTTCGTTCACCGGCACGGTCGATCGGAAGCCGTCGGCGAAGCGCATCCTTATGTATGCATCGACCGACTTGTCGAAGGCGTCGAGCTCGAGCCCGAGCACCTCGCGCACCAGCGTCTTGGTGTCCTTGCCCACGTTGTAGCCGCGCAGCATCCGGACCGACGCGTCTTTGCCGTGCTCCTGCTCCATCCACGCGAACACCATCGATGCCATGAAGTACGAGTGGATCACTTCTTCCGGATAGTCCGGATGCATGAACCCGCGGTTCAGATCGCTGGCCGGCGGCAGCTTTCCGTCGCGATAGGCGGCCAGGAAGCCGAGGGTGACCGGGTGGCCCCATCCGGGGCGGCCGAGCCGCTGCTCGTGCACGGAGAGGCCCTCGCTGAACCAGCGCGGTACCTTGTTCGCCGTCATCCCGAGGTGGAACGCGTGCGAGGCCTCGTGCCAGAGCGTGGACGCCCAGTTGAACTCGCCTGGCTCGTGCGCGGCGGGCGAGTCCATCACGATCACCTTGCCGAACGTCACGCCCAGCGCGCCCAGGCCGGTGAGCCCGAGCGTGCGCACCGAGAAGTCGGCGTCGCGCGGGAAGAGCTCAAGGCGGATCGGAGTCGGGGGATCGACGCCGTAGTGTGCCCTAAGCGCCCCGTACGCCTCCTCGGCGATGCGGCTCACGTAGGGACCGAGGAGGTCCGACTCGTCGCCGCGCAGGAAGAGAGTGAAGTGGGGCGTGGTGATCGTCCTGTAACTCCCGAACGTGTCGAGCAGGTCCAGGGTGTTCTTGAACCAGACGTTGAACGGGTCGCCCTTGAACGCCCGATCGATGTTGGCGTGCCCCTGCTCGATCGCGCCGATGCGCAGCTGGTTCATGCCGAGCAGGCCGATCGTCCCCCAGGATGTGCTGTCGAGGGCGACCCCCTGGCTCGCGATCTCGACCGCCTCCTGGTAGCGGCGCACCTGCACCGCCATCCCGGCGACCGTGGCGAAGAAGTCGGCGTTCCTGGGGTTGATCGCGAGAGCCCGCCCCTTGACCACCTCGTACGCGTTCCGGTCGTTGGCGAGGTAGCGGGCCGCACCGAGGATGGCGAGCGCCTCGAGCGATCCCGGGTTCACGTCCAGCGCTGCCTGGGCGTCGGCGAAGCTCGTCTCGTAGTCCTCGGCCGACAGCGCGAGCTGCGCGCGCAACGTGCGCGCGGCGACGGAGCGCGGGTTCGTGTCGAGGACTTTCTTGGTGAGGCTGTCGGCGCCGCGCTGGCTGTCGAAGTCGCGCGCGCGCGCCTTGCCGAGCAGCGCGCGGGGGTGGCTAGGGTTGCGCTCGATCGCCTCGTCGAACGCAGCGTGCGCCTCGGTCGAGTTGTACTTCTCGAGGAAGAGCTCACCCGCGAGCACGGTCGGCATCGGGTCGCCCGGCGCGATCCCGCGCGCCTTGTCGAACGCCAGCAATGCGTCCTTGAAGAGCTGCGGGTTCGTGACCCCGAGCAGACGCACCGCCCGCCCGACGGAGATCAGGTCGTTCGCGCTGAGCGGCCTGCCCCCGAGGTTGTAGAGATCGATGAAGGTGTCGGCGAGGCGCAGGGCTTCGGCGTGGCGTCCGCGGCTCCATAGGAGCTCGGCCAGGTTGATGCGCGCCTGGATCTCGTCGCTCGCCCGCCCGGCGATCGCGGCGCGGAACGAGGCTTCCGCCGCGTCCCACTTACCGGTCGCGAGCTGCGCCTCCCCCAAGACGTTGACGAGCTGCGGTCCACCCCCCGCCTCGGTGATGTGGCGCTCCGCGTCGGTCGTGCGCCCCACTTCGAGCAGGATGTGCACGAGGTCGCGATGGACGTCGGGCGGAGCCCCGGCGCCGCGGGCGAGGATCTGGTACGATCGGATCGCCTCGTCGTACTGGCCGGTCTGCCACTGCTGGAGCGCGGAGAGGCGGGTCTGCGCGGAGACGAGAGACGCGAGCGGAAGCGCTAGGATCACGGCGAGCGCGAAGGCCCGGCGGGCCGTGCGGCCGCTCATTTGTCGCCTCCGTGTTCCCGGATCTCGCGGCTCTTCAGCGCGAGATCCACCAGCAGGGTCTCGAGCTCGCTCTCGTACGCCGCGGGAACGATCTCCGCTTTGCGGGACCGCAGCGCCGCGATCTTCTCCTCGAGCGCGGCTCGCTCCTGTAGCAGCTTCTGCAGCACGGGGTCTCCGGCCGCGGCCGCTTGGGCGGCCACTTCCGCGGCGCTGCCGCCCAGGAAGAACGTGCCGGCCAGGAGTCCGTCCTTGGTGGTCGGCCCGGGCTCCATGGTGCCTTCGCCGTCGCCGTCGTCCTCCAGCACGGCGTGCTCGGTCGGCAGCAGCTGGTTCTCCGTGAAGTAACGCGCGGTTTCCTGGCGCGCGTACTGGAAAGCCTCGAGTAGCGAGATCCGTCCATCCTTGTCCGTATCCGCGTCATCCTTGGCGAGCGCCTCGGCAAAATATCTCGCGAACCAGGTCTCGTTGATCTCGCGACCCGATCGGGTGGCCGTCATCACCGTGCGGCCTGGACCCGAGAGGGGAGCCACGAAGTCGCCGCTCGCGCTCGCCGTATTGATCACGGCGACGCGGCGCGGAGCGAGCTCGTCGAGCATGAGATCCAGATCGGTCGGGGTCAGGTCCGGGCCGACCAGGTTGAAGAGCGCCTGGCCGTTCGAGTACGTGCCGTGCCCGATGAGCACGACCACAATGCGATCGGTCTCGCTGGCGCGGCGCGCGATTTCCGAGACGGCGGCGCGCACCGTGGCGACGCTCGCGCGATCCTTGATCTTCCCCGGAGCCGCGGCGGGATCCTCGGCCAGCCAGATCACGTTGGCCTCGGGGACGCCCAGGCGGGTCACCGCGGCCTCGCGGACGGACGTCGCCCAGCCCTGGAAGCGATCCTTGTAGGTGGCCTCGCCCGACAGGCCGACCACCAGGAGCACGTGGGTCTGCTGAGCGTCGAGCGGGGGCGCAAGCGCCAGCGTGAGCGCGCTTCCAGCCAGCAGGAGCAGTGTCCACGCTGCCCGGCGCCGCCTCACGGTGGTCATACCAGTCCCCGTTTCCTGCGGAACGCCCACTCCGATCCGATCAGCCCGATCATGAGCAGGAACAGGATCGGCATGTCCCAGAGGTCGCACTCCTCTACCATCGTCACGCCCTTGCCCGAGTACTGCAGGTCCTCGGCGAGGTCGTCCACGTCTGCCGCGGTGTAGCTCCTGCCCCCGGTCTGCTCCGCGATGCGCTCGAGGAGCGCGGTGCGGCGGGCCGCGTCGAAGTACTCGTCGTCCCCGGGGCCGACCCGCACCCAGCTGTCGTCGGTGCCGATCACGGCACCGGCACGGCTCGCCTCGGTGCCCAGATGCCACGTCCCTTCCTCGTCGGGCACGAACGAGCCTGCGTACATGCCGTCGTCCTCGACGCTCCACTCGAGCGCGACCTCGCGCTGCTTACCGCTCGGAGACGTGACACGCAGCTTCGCGGTCGCGTCGTTCAGCTCGATGTAGGTGGAGTCGCGCACGCGCGCGGTCACCTTCACCGGCTCACCGGGCTCGACGCGCTCGCGCTCGAGCGTCACCGCGACCGGTTCGCCGACCCCGTCCACCAGCGTGCGCAGGAGCTGCTGCCAGAAGCGCTCGTGCGACTGGTCCTCGAGCGGGATGTCCGCGTGCATCTGCCAGAGCCACGAGTCCTGCACGGGAAGGGCGAACGACTTGCCGCGCCCGAAGCGCTCCCACGCGAGGACGATCTGGTCCCGAGTCGAGGTGCTCGCGTTGCTCGGGCGCCCGACCAGCAAGGTGGTGGCGCCCGGCTTCACCTGGAAGATCGGATTCACGCTGGTCAGCGCGGGGAGGCGGGGCCAGACGTCGGTCTGCAGCTCGCCGGGATTCGCGATCTGCGTCGCGGGGTTGAGCGCTCCGGCCTGCGTGGGCTCGACCTTGATCTCGGTGGGGTGCGTGGGATCCGACATGGTGGGCTCGAGCACAACCGGGATCACCTCGGCCACGGGGGTGCCCGCGTAGCCTCCCTCGGCGAGGGCGTGGCGGCCGCCGAGCACGAGCAGCCCGCCTCCGCGCTGGCTCACGAAGTCCTGGATCATGACCAGCTGGTCGTGCGTGAAGAACCCCGCCTCGACGCTCCCCAGGACCAGTCCCTGATAGCGGAAGAGCTCCTCGCGTGTTTTGGGGAAGCCTTCCTGCAGCTCGGTCGATCCGTCCACGTCGAGGCGCAGGAACTTGTCCGGTGCGGTGCGTTGGAGCACCACCAGCTGGATGTTCTCGTCGGCCTCGATCGCCCTGCGGATGAACTTCACCTCGAAGCGCGGCTCGCCCTCGAAGTAGAGGATCTTCTTGCGCGTGTTGCTTACGTCCATCAGCAGCTCGCGCTGGTTGTTGCCGTCTACCCGCTCGCCCTCGGACGGGCGGATGCGGAAGAGCAGGCGGCGCGGCCCCTCGCGGTCCGCGATGAAGCGCGCACGCGTGACCACGGGCTCCCCGTCCTCGCCGAGCGTGACCTGCTGGCTCGTCAGGATGCGGCCGTCGTCCTCGACCTCGAGCGTGACGGCGTTCCCGCTGAAGCCGGCCTGGCTCACCACTACGTCCACCACGACCGCGCTGCCCAGCAGCACCGCGCTGGGCGCCTGCACCCGGTCGAGCTGCACGTCGGGCTCGATGGCTTCCTCGCCCAGCCCGATGGTGAACACCGGAACCGACGCGGCCTGGAGCGGCACGAGCGACTCCGCCATCACCTTGCCGCCGTTGTCGGCTCCGTCGCTGATGACCACGATGCCCGAAAGGGGAACCGCCGAGAGGTCCTCGCGCACCCGGTCGAGCGCGCTCGCGAGATCGGTGCGCGTGCCGGTGTAGGTGAGAGCGGCGGGATCGGTCACCCGTCCCGACAGGGACGAGAACGAAAAGGTGCGCACCGCGAAGCGCTCCGAGAGGTCCTTCAGGAGCTGTCCTTCC
>CAMCNM010000098.1 GCA_945876015.1 Gemmatimonas phototrophica | reverse complement strand
TGAGCACCCGTGCCCGGAAAGCGGCCCGCGTCCAGCCCGACCACGAATGTCGCCTCGCGGCCGCTCCACCCTCCGTGCTCGACGTCGGACAGGTGCAGATGTCCTCCGTCGGATACCCAGGGTGCCCGGCCCTCCGCTCGCGGGGCGGGGACCCGGATGGCCAGATGCTGCGCCAGGATGGCCAGGGCGGCGGAGAACGTGGTCGGTCGCTGGAGCTCGGCGGAGACGCGATCGAGGATGCGGCGCAGGCGCTCGATCGCGGTGTCGTCCACCGATCCCCCGGCGGGCACTTGATCGAGGAACCTGCTCAGTGCGCGCGCGAGCGCGCCGGGGGTCACGGGTGGCGGCGCTGCTTCGACACGAGTCGGGATGGGCGGCACTGCCGCGAGCAGAGGCTCGACGAGCGCATGCAGGGCCTCCAGCTCATGCAGGTCCCGCGCGTGACGCGCCGAAGCGGCCTCCGGGTCTTCCTCCGGATACGGCCTCGGGCCTGCCGCTTCGAGGCGGCGGCGCGCTGCTTCGATCGCGGTCAGGTAGCGCTCGCGTCCCCATCCGACTCGGAGCCTGCGGAGCCGACGGGAAAGGGCCGCGCCGTCCACGTCACGGAACCTGGTCGGCCCGACGAGGTCGCCGGACTCGAGCAGGCGCCGCAGCACGGCGTCGGGGAAGCCGTCCCGCACCCAACGAAGCCAGGCGGCTACCACACGTCCCGGACGCGTGCGCTCGACCGGAAGGCCGACGGCGAACGTCACGCCGATACCGAGCCGGATGGCGAGCGCGTGGAACGCGGGCCCGTATGCCCCGGGATCGGGCGTCACGATTTCCGCCTGATCCCAACGCAGCCCGGAAGCGAGGATGCGACGGAGAACCTCGCGGAGCTCCTCCGTGATCCCGGATGCTCGGAAGAGGTCGAGTGCCGTCACGGGCTCGGGGTCGGATGGGGCGTGCGACAGATCGTTCATTCGGCCCAGAGCGGACGCGGGCGCATCCGCTTCCAGCCAGGACAGGCCCGACGGCGCAGGGAAGCCGATCACCCGATCGTGGGGAAGAGGACGTGCTCCGCGGTCTTCGAGGGCGCGGAGGAAGCGCCCGGCGATGCCGCGTGTCCCCAGGCCGGGAAGGAGCAGAACGGAATCCGCCGGGAAGCGAGCAGGGTCGCGCAGCGCAGCCGTGGCCGCTTCCAGGACCGCCGCGGTGTCGGCCAGACTTCCCGTGCGCAGTCGCTCCTCGAGCCCCCGAAGCATATGAAGAACGAGTGCGTGCTTGGCGGGATCCTCCAGGGGAGCGCTGCGCAGGTCGTCGGATGAGATCCCCGCCAAGCGGAGTGCTTTCACCGCCTCGCGGACCGCGGCCCGGAAGCCCACGCCTTCCGCCAGCTCGCGCAGATGTGCGGCGGCGGGGGAGGCCTCGAGCGCTTCGTCGAGGAGTTCGTCCACCAGGGCCTGCTCGGCGAACTCGTCGAGCAGCGTGAGTCCCCTGGCGCCCAGGTCGGCGCCGACCATCTCGAGCGCGAGGGGGCGCACGGTCGTGACCTCGAGGCCCAGCCATCCCCCGTGCTCGCGCGCCAGCGCGCGCAGGATCTCGCGGCCTTCACCTCGGGTGGGAGCGACCAGCAGGGTGCGCGCGCCCCGCCGACGCTGCTCGGCCTCGGCGGCGAGCGCGGCGAGGAGGGCGTACGCCACTAGGCGGCCTTCATCGCAGCTTTCCCGTGACACCCCGATCCATCACGAGGCGTGGTGTGTCGATGCTGGCGCCGTCGAACGTCACGCGGCCCGCTTCCGCCACGATGTCATGGCGCTTGAAGGCGTCGATCGTGATCTGGTCCGACGGTTCCGGGGCACTCGTCGGAGCGACGCGCGTGCCGGGGGCTGCGTCCGGGGCGAGCAGTAGGCCGAACGCGGTTTCGGTCTCGGTGGCGAGCACCATCCCCTGGCTCATCTCGCCCCGGATCTTGGCCGGCTGGAGGTTGGCCACGATGACGACGTGCTTTCCCGCGATCTCCTCGGGGAGGTAGGCGAATTTGCCCGAATCCGAGGTCATGCGCTGCTGCTGCGTGCGCGAGGAGGGAAGGCCAGGGGGATGCAGCGGTCAATCTCGCGTTGGGCCGGGACGATGTGAAGTGCCAAAATTGTCCCCGTCCGGGGCGGCCGGGCTTCCCGCGCTACCCGGTCGATTTCCGCTGCGGCGGCGAGCAGGCGGGGAAGGGGCGTCCCCTCACGTCGAGCGGCGAGCGGACCCGTGACAGCTTCTGGCGATCCTCGGACGCCTGGTAGGCGAGCATCGCGACCAGCGTCGCGTTGTTCTTCAGATCGTCGATGATGACCTTGTCGTACGTGTCCACGTTGGTGTGCCACGTGTACTGCCTGTAGTCCGGATAGTTGGAGGACTGCAGCCGCAGGAACGGGACGCCGTAGCAGTTGAAGGACTCGTGGTCGCTTCCGCCTTCGTCCACGGGGCTCTCGAACTTGACCGTGTCCGCGATCTCGCGCGGGATGCTCCGGAGCCAGCGTGCCACGTTTTCCTGTGCCTCGGTGAACCCGCGCATCCGGATGGCGTCGATCCGCCACGTGCCGTTGTCCTGGTTGAGGCCCACCTGGAGTCCCTCGATCACCTCCGGATGGTCGGCGGCGAACGATCCCGATCCGTGCTCGCCCTGCTCCTCACCTCCCCAGTGGCCTACGATGATCGTCCGCCGCGGGTTGGGATAGGTCGCCTTCAGGATCCGCATCGCCTCCATCATCATGATCGTGCCGGTACCGTTGTCGGTGGCTCCCGACGCGCTGTCCCACGAGTCGAAGTGCGCGGAGAGCACGACGTACTCGTTCGGGAGCTGGGTGCCACGGAGCTCGGCCGCCACGTTGTAGACCGGCTGCTCGCCGAGCGGCTCCGAGTCGGCGTCGAGGCGGAGCCGCGGACCCTGCTGGCGGTCGGCCAGACGATAGAGGAGCCCGTAGTCCTCGCAGCTCAGGTCGAGGCTGGGAACGCGCGTGATATTCACGCCGAAGAGCGTCACGGAGTCGTGGATCTTGTTCACACCCCACCCCTGCGACCACAGGGAGGTGAACACGCCGGCCGCTCCCGACGCATCGAGCCGCGCCCCGAATCCCCCTCCGAAGCGTTGATAGCGGCTGGACCACGCCATCACGAGGCTGTCGTGCTGGGCGCCGAGCCGCTGCAGGGTCTCGGGTCGCGCGAACGCGATCAGGTTGTCGATCGGCCGGCAAGTGGCCTCGGGCGGCCCGATCATCACGAACTTGCCGCGGATCCCGGCCAGCCAGCCTGTATACGCCGCGGCGTCGGGCAGGTCCGGGAGAACGACCACGTCGCCCTCGACTGGTCCCTGCGTCCCCGGGCTCCACGCGAGCATGGTGCCCTGTAGCGAGCGAAAGCGTGGAGCGATCAGGTCGAGCCGCGTGTGCCCGCGGCGCCAGCTCGTCCAGGTGCCGTACTGCTCCTTTCGCACCGGGATGCGCCAGCCTTCGTACATCTTCGTGGCCCAATCGACCGCGTCGTAATACCCCGGGCTGGCGATGAGCCGAGGTCCGATCGAGTCGGCCAGCACCTGCGCCAGGCGCTCCACCTGGGAGCCCGCGCCCATCCCCTGCTCCCACATGTTCCGGATGACCCGGTTGTTGGTGGGGAACGTCTGCGCGGAGGCTGGTGCGCCGGCGCCGAGGAGGAGAGCGACCGCCAGGAGAGCGAACCGCCGACGGGCGCCCGTCACGGATCGACCTGGATCGACGTCACTTCGATCGCCAGTGACTGCTTGCAGGGAGAGCCCGTGGCGAGCCTCCCCTCCACCGTGACGCGCGCGCCGACGGCCGGGCTGCCGACCCTGCCGGAAAGGCCGTACAGCTCGTCGTTCACGCCTTTCATCACCTTGCACTCCGCGCCCGCTTCGGTGATCTGGCCGCGCAGTCGGGCGGTGCCGTCGGCGCGCGTCACCAGAAACGGATCCGACACCGCGATCGGCGAGCCGCCCAGGCGCGCGATGAAGAAGAAGTGCGGTCCGGGCAGGGCCGACGCGGGAACCGGGAGCGTCGTCTTGAAGACGCCGTTCGAGTCGGGGCGTCCGGTGCCGATGATCTCGTGCTCGGAGAAGCTGCCGAAGCCGACCTCCACGCTGTCCCCTAGCGCGAGGTTGTTCATCGTCACCGAGACCCTGGTGCCGGGAGGGCCGCCGTGCGGCGAGAGGTAGGGGAGCTTTTCGGCCACTTGATCGGCGGACGTCGGAGGCTGGAGCTCGGGCTGGGCCGCCGGCATGTCGTTCGTAGGGAGCGGCTGATCGGCCCCCCCCGCGCACGCTGCCCCGATCAGGCCGGCGGCGAGGAACGTGAGGAGTGTGGTGCGTGCGGGATTCTTCATCATGGGTCCGGTCAGTCTCCGTCGGGTACCAGGACGCGGATCACTCCATCCGCCTTGTTGAGCAGGAACACCCGTCCCTCGGGACCGGGATGAAACCGTAGATCCGCGCGCGTCGCGGGCGTCTTGCCCTGCACGGTGTTCTTGGCCTTGATCACCTCGAGCAACGTCCGCGCCTGGCCGCCCTGGTCGAGGAGGACGCGGTGGATCGGGCTCTGGCCCCCGCTGGGCAGGTCGTCGGCCGGTACCCAGAGGATCTCACCGCTCGGCAGGTCGCCGAACAGGATGACGTCCTTGAGCTGGGGGATCTCAGCCGAGCGGTACACCGCGAGGCCGGTGATGGCGGACTGATTCATGAAGAGCGAGTCGGTTTGCGCGTACTCGACGAATGGGTACGTGAGCGACGGATCCGATCGGGGATCGTCCATCACCACGCCGCCGCGTCCGTACCGGAAGCTTCCTTCCCACAGGTTCCACCCGAGATTCGCGCCGGGCGTGACGACGTCGAGCTCCTCGACCGTGTTCTGTCCGATGTCGCTGATGATCATGCGGCCATTGGCGGGATCCCACGTGAAATGCTGCGTGTTGCGGATCCCGTATGCGTAGACCTCCCCCAGCGTGTTCGGAGCGGCATCCGCCGCGAACGGATTCGCCGCTGGAATCCCGTAGCGGCCGTTCGTGCTGTTGGAGCCGAGCGGATCGATGCGCAGGATCTTGCCGAACGGAGAGCCGAGGTTCTGCGCGTTGTTGAGCGGATCGCCCGAGCTGCCGCCGTCCGCGAGACCCACGTAGAGGAGGCCGAAGTCGGCGTCTCCGGGCACCGCCGTCGGCTTGAACGCTATCCGGCCGCCGTTGTGATTCGCGAACGGCTGCTCGATGCGGAGCAGCTCGCGCGGAGGCCCGCCGTCGTACACTGCGTTGCTCGGATTGCGCGCGGTCCACTCGAGCAGGACGGTGTCGTGCGTGCGCGTGCCCCCGCCCGGGCGGTAGTCAGGGGTCGGCTGGGTGTTCTCGGTGTCGGTCCAGGTATAGACCTTTCCGAACCCGGGCGTGCCGGTCTCGGTGAACTGCGGATGGAACGCGAAGCTCTGGAAGCCGCGCTCCCGGCCCCGGGACTGCACCTTGATGCCCCACGCCGCGCCGTGGATGTCCAGGTAACGGAGCACGCTCTTTCCGTCGTAGCTGACCCGGTAGAGCGCACCGCGCATGTCGTTGACGAAGAGGCGCTCAGCCCCCGGTTCGTCCAGGATGAGCATCATCCGGGCAGGCACCCCTGCGATATCGGGGAGCACCGCGAACTCCGAGAAGCCGACCCGGATTACGCCATCGGTGGCCGGGATCGGATCCGGGAAGGGATCGGGCGAGGTGGTCTGGGAGCACGCGGGCGCGGCGACGGCGAGCGCGACGAGCGCAGTGGAAATCAAACGCATAGGTGCCCTCCAGCGGTCCGTGTCCAAAACGCCCTCCAAGCTATGGCCTCCGTCGAGTTCGGGGCCAATGGTCCCCTCTCCAACACCCACGAGACCCGAATGTCCCTTGGGGGTATCACCGGACAGGCGGGATTGAGACCCGATCCCTTCGGGATTGAACCGGATCTGCCTTGATTGTGACTGTGTTGCCCACTACTACACCGTCCGTATATTGCTTCGCCCCCCAATCCACCTCCCGGAGGTGTTCCTCCGGCTCCGGCGGGCGTACAGAAGGCATTTCCCGGGGAGAAGCCGATGGGTCGGGACCTCATTGGAAGGTGGTGTAGCCGCGGTGCTCTGATCGCGGGCATGCTTTTGGGGGTTTTCCTGCCCCTGAACGGCGTGGTCGCGCAGAGTCTGGGAATCCCGCTCACGCCTGACCTCATGCAGGCGACCTTTCCGGGCGCCACCCGCTTCTCGGGACCGAAGGGAACTCCGCCCGTCTACGAAGCCTACGCGCCCGACGCCACGGGTCAGGAAGCCCTCGCCGGCTACCTTTTCCTCACCTCGGAGTGGCCGCCCCTCGAGAGGGGCTACAGCGGCACGATCAAGACGCTAGTCGGCCTCGATCTCGAGGGCGAAATCACCGGCGCCCGTGTGGTGGACTACCACGAATCGCTGATGAGCAGCCGCGGAGACTTCCTCCGCGACGGCCCCTTCGAGCGTCAGCTCGCGGGCAAGCACTTCAGCGATCCGTTCCGCATGCGTCTCGACGTGGCCACGGTCTCGGGTGCCACGATCTCGGCGGGCGCGACCGTGCGCGGCGTGCGGGACGCTGCCCGCAGGGTCGCCGAGGCGTACCTCTCGAAGCCGCAGGGCAACATCACCACCGAGGAGATCGATCAGCTCGCGTGGCCGGAGCTGGTCATGCGCGGGTTCGGCGAGCGGCTGCGGGGAGCGGAAGGCGAGCTCAACATGATCGAGGTCTTCCTGATTCCGGTGGACGAGGCGCTGGGCCGGAAGCTGCTCGGGTCCGACGTCTACGACCGCGGGATACGGAAGCTCGGACCCAAGGCGGCCGGGCGTCCGCTCTGGATGGTCGGACTGGACGGACCCATGGCGGGCCTCTTCCGCGCGAGCGCGTTCACGATCGAGCGGGCGACCGATACGCTCAAGTTCGCCTCGGCCGATGTCGCGCTCACCGGCGAGCCCCACGCGGGCAAGGTGGACATCCAGTACCGGAACGTCGGCCTGATCGCGATGGACCCGTCTCTCGATCCCAAGGACGAGTTCACGTTCAGGCTCGACTTCGGCGGCA
>CAMCNM010000097.1 GCA_945876015.1 Gemmatimonas phototrophica | reverse complement strand
ACTCGGTGCGAAAGGCCGAGTGCGGCCCGTGGTCGGCGGGGAACGCGAAGTCGCGCGGCGCGAGCGCCCGTTCGTACCCGGCGGTATCGGCACCGGCGAGGGTCTCGGCGAGCGAGAGGCGGGCCCCCGACTCTCGCTCCGTGCCGCCGCACGCGCCGAGGAGAGCCGTGGCGAGGGATGTGACGAGCACGGCGACGCAGAGCACGGGGCGCGAGCTCATTCGCCGCGCAGCGCCACGGCGGGGGAGGTCCTCGACATGCGCCATGCGGGATAGACACCGGCAAGGAGCGCGGCCACGAGTGCGAGGCCGAGGGCCTCGGCGACCACGCCTGGGCCCACCTGCATGTCGAGCGTCCAGCCGAACGAGCGCTTGTTGATCACGAAGATCATGACCGCCGAGAGCGCGAGGCCCATGGGTACGGCGAGCGCGCCCGAGACGAGCCCCATCAGACCCGTCTGCGTGAGCACGAGTCTCCGCAGCTCGGCGGGCTCGAGGCCCCAGGCGCGCATCACCCCGAGCTCGCGCGCCCGCTCGAGCTCGAGCGCCATGAGCGCGCTCAGCACTCCCACGAACGCGACGATGAAGGCGAGCATCCTCAAGACAGCGGTGACCTCGAACGTTCGGTCGAAGACCTCGAGCGATGCGGTGCGGAGCACGTCGTTCGTCCGCGCGACCACGGTGGTGCCCGCCGGGACCATCGTCAGAAGTTCTTGGACGATGGCTTCGGAGTCGGCTCCGGGGCGGACGAAGAGGGCGAGGGATGTCACCCCCGAATCGTCGAAGAATCGATTGTAGAGCGCGCGGCTCACGATGACCGCACCCTGATCAGAACCATAGTCGTAGAACACCCCGAGGACCGTCAGGTCCTGCGCGCCGGCGGGCGTCGGCACGGCGACTCTGTCGCCGACCTCGAGCCGGCGACGGAACGCGAACGGCTCGGACACGAGAGCGCCCTCGGCACCCTGGAACGCGCGCATGATCGACGCGGCATCGCCCTCGATGAAGTCGAACGTCTCCTCGCCGCGAGGATCCAGGGCGAGCGCGACCAGACGGTACACGCCGACCCCGTCCACGATGTCGATGCCGCGATAGGTGCTGTGCCCCACGATGTCGGGGTGCGCCACGAACGACGCGATCAACTCGGGCGGCAGCGTCCCACTCGCGCGCGAGGCGGTGGGTCCGGGAAGCGACACGTAGACATCGGCGCTCAGCGTCGCGTCGAGCCACTCGGCCAGCGTGCCCCGAAAGCTCTGGATCATGACGCCGAGCCCCACCGTGACGGACACCGCGACGGAGAGCGCCGCGATCGCGGGGGCCGTCCGGCTGAGCGAGCGCATGAGCCCACGGGAAGCGATGAGCCCGAGAGAGCCCGCGACCCGTCCGAGCACCGGTCGCGACAAGTGCATGCCGAGGAGCGCGCCCGCGGGAGTAAGGAGCGCGAGGCCCCCGACGACGAAGAAGAGCGCCATGAAGCCGAGTCCCAGGCTTCGACTCGGGAGAAACACGAGCAGCGTGCCCGCGCCGATCGAGGCTACCCCGACCGCGGCCGCGCGCGGGATCATGCGCCGCGACTTCGCCTCGCGCACCGAGCGGAGCAGGGCCAGGCGCGGCTCCGAAGAAGCGGCCTCGAGCGCGGCCGGTAGCGCCGCCAGGAGCGTGGCGCCCAGGCCGAGCGCGGCCGCTTTGACGAGGAGCGCGGGCTCGATCTCAATGCGCTCGACCGATACGGCGAAGTAGAGGTCGTTGATCGTGCGGGTGACGAAGCGGACGAGCCCGCGTCCGAGCAGGACGCCCACCGCGAGCCCGATCGCCGAGCCCACGCCGCCGATCCACGCGGCCTCGGCGAGGATTACGCGGAGGATCTCGCCGCGCGTGACGCCGAGCGCACGCAGGCGTCCCAGCAGCGTCCGGCGCTGCACGACCGAGAACGTCATCGCGTTGTAGATCAAGAACATGCCGAAGATCAGCGCGAGTAAGCTGAGCGCGGTGAGGTTCACGTCGAATGCGTCGATCATGCCTGCCATCGTCGCCGTGCGCGTCCCCGCCTCGACGATCGTCTCGCCTGGGGAGAGCAGCGCGCGGATGCGCCCCAGCAGCTGCAAGGAGTCGGCACCCTCGGGCACGATCAGGTCGATCCTGGTGAGCACGCCCGCGAGGCCGAGCACGTCCTGCGCGCCGGAGATGTCCATGAGCAGCACGTCCGTGAGCCCGGCGCGCGTGAGCTCGTCGGCCGGCTCCACCGTGCCGACCACCGGTAGGCTCCATGAGCGGCCCGCGACCAGGACGGGCAGCGAGTCGCCCGGCGCGACGCCGGCGCGGGCCGCGGTCACGGCCGAGAGCACCACACCGCCCGGCGTGGTCATGAACGACCCGACATCCCGTGCCGAGGGCCCGGCCACCACGAACGGCCGGAACGAACCCTCGGAGAACGGATCGATGCCGAGGATCCTGAGCGCCTGGCCCGGCAGCAGCGCCGAGGATGCGAACCCCTCCACGACGGGTGCGGACGCGCGGAGGCCGACCTCGTTACGCAGGCGGGCCACCAGCCGCTCGTCGATGGGGCCGACCTGGCTCGAGATCTGGTGCGTCGCTCTACCCGATACGGTCTCTGCCGAGATCTGGAACGCGGTACGCGCGCTCCCCGTCGCGAGATCGATGGAGAGCACCACCGCTACGCCCAGCGCGACGCCCACCACCGAGAGGACGAGCTGCATCCGGTGATGCAGCAGGTGACGAAGGCTCGACTTCGTGAGCAGCCTCACCGAGCGTCCTCGACGATCCGCCCGTGGTCCAGCCGGAAGACGCGATCCATGCGCGAGGCGAGAACCCGGGAGTGCGTCACGACGACCAGCGTGCCGCGCTCGCCCCGCACCAGATCGGCGAGCAGCTCCGCGACCTGTGTGGCCATGTTTTCGTCGAGGTTGCCCGTGGGCTCGTCGGCCAGCACGAGGTCAGGTTCGTGCACCAGCGCGCGCGCGAGCGCGACCCGCTGCTGCTCACCTCCGGACAGCCGGTCCGGGAAGGCGTTCGACCGATCGAGCAAGCCGACGCGCTCCAGCAGACGGCGTGCGCGCTCTGCGTCCTGGGCGCCCAAGGAGCCCTGGAGTTCGAGCGGGAGCAACAGGTTCTCGAAGACGGTGAGCGTGGGCAGGAGGTTGAAGAACTGGAAGACGAATCCGATGTGTCTCCTGCGGAACCGCGTGCGCTCGACTTCGGACAATCTGGTGAGGTCCACGTCCCCGATGGTCACACTTCCCGAGTCGGGGAGATCGATGCCGCAGATCAGGTTCAGCAGCGTGGACTTCCCCGACCCCGACGGCCCGAGGATCGCCACGCGTTCCCCCGGCGCGATCTGCAGGCTGGCGCCGTCGAGCACCGTGTGCGTGCGACCGCCTTCCTCGTAGCTCTTGCAAAGGTCAGCGAGCTCGAGGCGGGGGGCGCCCGAGGGGCGCGCTATGAGGTCGGCATTCTGCATCATGCGGAAAGATGGCATGCCGAGCGGGTTCCGCAGTAGCCGCCCCGGGTGACCTTCTCAACGGCCCTGGGCGCGATCCGTGGTCTGGACGGTGATTCTTGGGACGCCGTCGTCGGGCTTCTGATTCCGGGCGCTAGCGCTCGGTCAGCAGGTTGCTCGAGTTGTTGGAGCGTCTCGTCTCGCCCGCCTGATCACGCCCCCGCGCCTCCACCGCCACCGCTACCACGGCGTCCTCGCTCCCCACGCCCGCCTGCGATCCGCCGTCATCACCATCGGCAGGGCCGACGCGCCGGACGGGGCACGCATAGCGCGGGTCGCTATGGGTCCCGCCTACGGCGTGGCGGGCACGGCGAGCATCGAGTCCCGCCTCGCCTTGAACTCGGTGCCGGGGCTCCACTCGGGAAAGGCGCCCCGCTGCGAGACGCGGTACCCGACCTGGAACAAGAGCTGTCCGTCGAGCACGGCGCCGCTCAAGTCCCAGTCGGGCTTCACCTCGTCGCTCACGCCGTGGTAGTCCTTCTCGGTGTACTCGTTGCGCTTCGACATGCCGTATCCGGGATCCTTCCCGACGTAACGGATCCCCGCCTCGGCGTAGAGCGCCGGAACGCCCTGCTTGGCGAACTCGAACTGGTCGGAGCGATAGAAGAAGCCCTTCTCGGTCTCGGGGTCGGCCTCGAGCACCCGGCTCTGCGTCACCGCCGCGGCGTTGAGCACGTCGTCGAGGGTGGAATTGCCCCTACCGATCACGACGATGTCCTCCGTCGGACCCCACTGGTTGATGCCGTCGATGTTGATGTTCGCCACGGTCTTCGCGAGCGGGTGGAGCGGGCTCTCGCCGTAGTACTTCGCGCCGAGCAACCCCTGCTCCTCCGCGGTCACGGCCAGGAACAGGATCGCGCGATCGGGCTTCGCGGCCAGCTTGGTGAACGCCTCGGCGATCTCGAGGATCATCGCGACACCCGACGCGTTGTCGATCGCGCCGTTGTAGATCTGGTCGCCCTGGAGCGCGTCATCCTTCCCGAGATGATCCCAGTGCGCGGTGTAGACGATGTATTCGTCCGGCCGCTTCGCGCCCTCGAGCTTGCCGATCACGTTCCTGGACTGCACCTCGCGGATGGTCTGCTTCACGTCGAAGGTAGCCTCGGCGCCGAGCTCGATCGGGCGGAACTCCTTCCGGAGCGACTTCGCCTTGAGGCTATCGAAGTTCTGGCCCATCTGGCCGAGGAGGCGGCGCACCGCCCGCTCGGGCATCCAGGCCTGCACGGCGACGCGGCTCATGTTGCCGTCGGCCGACTCGATGTCGAAGCTCTCGCGCTGGAAGCCGCCCGAGAGCACGTCGAACGGATAGCCGGCCGGCCCGGTCTCGTGGATCACGATCGCCGCCGCCGCGATCTCGTACTTGTAGGTCCAGCGGCCGTAGTACGTCATCGCCTTGCCGCGGAAGATGCTCTCGTCGAGCACGGTATCCCCGGCGACCGTGATCGCGGGATCGTGCACCAGCATCACGATGGTCTTCCCGGTCACGTCCACGTCCTTGTAGTCGTCCCATCCGTACTCCGGGGCGACCACACCGTAGCCGACGAACACCATGTCGCTGTTCTCGACCTTCACCTCGGGCTGCACGCGCGTGGACTCGGCGATGTAGTCGGTGCCGCCCTCCAGCGGGATCCTGCGGCCGTCGATCGTTAGCGACGCGGTCACCGCGGGCGTGAGACCCACGAGCGGGACAGCCTGCGTGTACGTCCCGTCCGGATTGCCGGGCGCGAGCCCGAGCGAGCGGAACTCACCCTTGATGTAGCGGACCGGGCGCTCCTCGCCGACCGTGCCGAGCAGGCGGCCCTCCATCGAATCGGCCGCGAGCGCGGACGTGCGGAGCAGCAGATCGTCGGCGGTGAACGACGCGAGCGCGGGCTCCATCGCCTCCATCGTCACGGGCACGTCGGGCTCGGCCGCGACGTCGGGCGCGGCGCGCCCGCAGGAGGCCGAGAGGATGGCGGCGAGGGTGAGCGGTGCGATCCTGGGGAGGCGAGTCATGCGCTCCTCGTACGGTTGAGGGTCCGGCCCATCAGCATGATATCGGCCTGAAAGGCCCTTCCGAGAGCCCGCCCCTTGGATTATGGTTATTATGACTATAATTGGAGAAGCCATGAGGCGAAGAGCGCTCTCCGTGGCCGAGGCGAAAGCTACGCTCTCGGACGCGATCCGGGACGTCGAGGCGGGCACCACGGTGGTAATCACACGACACGGGAAACCGGTCGTCGCCCTGGTTCGCACGGAAGACCTGAACAACCTCGAGCGCCTGCGCTCCGCCGGACCCGACGGCGGTCTGGCCAGTATCGCCGGGGGTTGGGAGGGCAGCGAACAGATGGTCGAGGCCATCGAGGCGTCGCCGCGCAGAGGGCGCCGCCGGATCACCGATCTCGACTAGCACATGGCCTACCTGTTCGGCACCGACGCGGTCTCCGAACTGCTCCGCGCGAAACCGATCGGGGCGTTTGTCGATTGGATCCGCTCGATTTCGAGGGAAGACCAGTTCGTCAGCGCGACGACCATCGGCGAGCTCTATCATGGAGCGTTCCGATCCCCAGCGAGGGACCGTCACCTCGTCAACATCGAGAGTCGGTTGATCCCGTCAGTCACCGTGCTCCCGTTCGATGTGGCGGTCGCGAAGGTCTTCGGGCGCGTCCGCGCCAAGCTTCACGAGGCCGGCACACCGTTGGATGACGCGGATGTCCAGATCGCGTCGACGGCGATCTATCACGAGCTCGAGCTGGTGACCGGGAATCTGAAGCACTTCAACCGGATCCCCGGCCTGACGCTCTGCACCGCTCTGCGGGACGCGCGCTGATGAGCGCCCCCGATCACCTCGCCGTTGCCCGGCGCGTTCTCTCGTCCGCCCCGCTGATCGACGGCCACAACGACCTACCCTGCCTGATCACCGAGCGGACGGAAGCGCCCGGCGATGTCGCCGCCTACGACCTGCGCCGCCCCACTTCCGGGTGCACGGATCTGGACCGCCTCGCGGCCGGAATGGTGGGCGGCCAGTTCTGGGCGATCTACGTCCCGTGCGAGGAGCCGGCCGTTGGGGCGACCGCGGCCGCGCTCGCCCAGATCGATCTCGCGAAGCGGATCTTCGCGGCGTATCCGGACCGCCTCGAGGAAGCGCGCACCGCGAACGACGTGATGCGCGTGTTCGCCAGCGGAAAGATCGCGTGCCTGCTCGGCATCGAGGGCGGACAGGTCATCGAGGACTCGATCGACAACCTGGGGCGGTTCCATGAGCTCGGAGCCCGCTATCTCACGCTCACGCACAACTGCACGACCACCTGGGCCGATTCCGCCCTGGATGCGCCCCGACACAGCGGCCTGACGCCGTTCGGCATCCGCGTCGTCCGCGAGATGAACCGGCTCGGCATGCTCGTGGATCTCTCGCACACCTCGCCCGCCACCATGCACGCGGCGCTCGACGTGGCGCGCGCGCCCGTGATCTGGTCCCATGCGGGAGTACGGACCCTGGTCGATCACCCCCGCAACGTGCCGGACGACGTGCTCTCCCGCGTGCGCGCGAACCGGGGACTCGTGATGGTCACGTTCGTGCCCGCGTTCGTGAGCGTGGCGCACCACCGGTGGGACGTGCTCGAGACCATGGCCCGCCTCGAGGAG
>CAMCNM010000096.1 GCA_945876015.1 Gemmatimonas phototrophica | reverse complement strand
CTCACCGCCGCAGCCATCACAGCGCCTGGTTTTACCACGGGCAGCTAGAGCCGCTCGGCACGCTCTGGATCGTCTTTCCCGATCACCAGCAACGGGCGATCGAAGACGCTCTGCCGCGCGCCATCTACGACCACTGCGTCTGGCACCCGGAGGACTTCGACGGGTGGGACCCGGCCCGCCAGGCTCGAAGTAGGTAGAGACGTCAAGCTGGATCGGCGCCACGCAGTCCCTTCGGGAAGGCGAGGGTGTCGCATACTGGTTGCCCTGATAGCTTTGCTCGACAGTCGGTTCCAATCAGGGGGAGCGCCAATGCGAACACGCAGGGCTCATGCGACGGTCCTCACCGCGCTCCTCCTCGCGGGCTCAGTAGGCGCCCCGCTCACCGCGCAGTCCAATGAGACCGCCGCGCTCCGCGTTCGGATCACCGACGCCGCGACCGGGCGGCCGATCGGCGGCGCGCAGGTCGGCTTCCCGGAACTCGCGCTCTTCCGCCTCGCCAACGACGCGGGCATCGCGCAGATCGTCGGCATCCCGCCCGGCGCGCGCACCCTCGAGGTATCGATGCTGGGCTACGGGAAGGCGTCGAAGATGCTCCTCCTAGAAACCCACGCGGTGGCCACCGGCGACATCGCGCTCACGGCCGATCCGATCGAGATCGAAGGCCTGACCGTCACCACGACCGCGCAGATCGCGCGGCTCCGCGACGCGGGGTTCTACGACCGCGAGCGCATGGGCTTCGGCCACCAGCGAGGGCCGCTGGAGATCGCCTCGATCCTCGCGATCATGACGTCCGACTACTTCTACAGGATCCCCACCGTCGACTTGTTCTCGACGGGCTTCGGGGCGCGCAGGGAGGTGCTAAGCCGGCGCTCGTGCACAACGCTGAGCTCGTTCGGCCTGTCCGCCAACCCACCGACCTCCGGCACTCCGAGGGGGAGCCAGACCCCAAAGCCGTTCGTGCCCGCACCGAGCCCCAACCTCATGGCGATCTATCTCGACGGTGTTCGGTACCGCGGCGAGCTCGACCGGCTTCCGCCCAGCACGATCGAGGCGATCGAGGTCTACGTCGGATCCCAGGTCCCCATGCAGTTCTCCCAGGGGGTGGGTGGCGCCTGCGGAGTCATCCTGATCTGGAGCAAGTGGGAGGAGACCCGATGAGCCAGAAAGCGCTGATCATCGCCATCGTTCTCGGCGTCGCGTTCGCGGCATCTCCCTCAAACGCTTCGGCGCAGACCCGTGACGCGAACCTCGAGCGGTGCGCGGATGCCGACCCGGATCTCAGCATCGGAGGCTGCACCGCGCTCATAGAAGCGGGCCAGGGGACGCCATCCGATCTTGCGCAGGCGTTCTTCAACCGCGCCAGGTCCTACAACGCGAACGGCGAACCCGACCGGGCGATTCAGGACTACGGCGAAGCGATCAAGCTGGATCCGGCCTTTGCCTTTGCGTTCAACAACCGTGGCAACGCCTACAACACCAAGGGCGACCATGACCGTGCGATCCAGGACTTCGATCAGGCCATCAAACTGGATCCTGGCTATGTCGTTGCGTTCAACAATCGCGGCGTCGCCTACAGCTCGAAGGGCGACGATGACCGGGCGATTCAGAACTATGACGCGGCGATCGAGCTGGACCCGACCTATCCCCGCGCATTCAACAACCGCGGCTATTCCTACAACGAGAAGGGCGACCTCGAACGGGCGATTCAGGACTACGACCAGGCGATCAGACTGGATCCGGACTATGCGCGCGCCCTGAGCAACCGCGGCACCGCCTACAACGCCAAAGGCGACTATGACCGGGCGATACGGGACCTCGACCGATCGATCGACCTGAATCCCACCTACGCCCCCGCGTTCCGCAGTCGCTGCTGGGCCAAGGCCCTTCTCGGACGGCTCCAGGAGGGTCTATCGGATTGCGACAATTCGCTCGACATCAGCCCGGGAGATCGCAACGCGCTGACCAGCCGCGGTCTCGTCAACCTGAAATTGAAGCTCCCCGATGCAGCCATCACGGATTTCGATGCCTCGCTGAAAGCCGACGCGAAGTACGCTTTGTCCCTCTACCTGCGCGGATTGGCAAGGCAGATGAAGGGTGACACGACGGGTGGCCGCGCTGATCTTGCTGCAGCCGAACAAATCCAAGCGGACATCGCAGACGAGGTCGCGAAGTACGGCGTGACGCCGTAGGAGCAGCTCAGCTCAACCAGTGCTTCACGGGGTGGTCCAGGAACTCGGCAAGCGGGATTCCACTGCCGCCCCCGTCGGAATGCCAAGCTGCCCCATCCCTCCGCCGCTCTTCGGGATGGGCTGCCGCTTCACTGCGCTCGCCCGGTAGGTCCCCTTGAGCAACTGCTCGCGGGTCGTCTCCCAGTGTTCGCGCAGATACGGCTTGTCCTGCGTGCAGTGCCGGAGGAGGGACTCGAACCCCCGACCTTGGGATTATGATTCCCCTGCTCTAACCAGCTGAGCTACTCCGGCGGGAGAGGCCAAAACCTGACCGGGGCCTTTGGGGGTGTCAACCCTGCCAGCCGTATTATGTTACCGGCGTCCGACCCCGCCTCTAGGGAGAAAAAGTCATGGAGATCGTGATCCCCGTCCTCCTCGTGATCGCGGGCATCGGAGCCCTCTCCACGTTCCGCGTTCTCTTCGAGTACGAGCGCGGCGTGGTCTTCCGGCTGGGCAAGCTCCTGCGCGCCAAGGGGCCCGGGCTCGTCTTCGTCCTCCCGTTCGGGATCGACCGGCTGCGCAAGATGGACCTGCGCACGGTCGCGCTCGACGTGGCGCCCCAGGACACGATCACAAAGGATAACGTCACGCTGAAGGTCACCGCGGTGGTCTACTTCCGTGTGATCGACCCGGCCAAGGCCGTGATCGAGATCGAGGACTACTACTTCGCCACCAGCCAGCTCTCGCAGACGACCCTGCGCAGCGTGATCGGACAATCCGAGCTGGACGAGCTGCTCGCCAGCCGCGAGCACATCAACGAGCACATCCGCGAGATCCTGGACCGGGGCACCGACCCGTGGGGCATCGAGGTCACGGGGGTCGAGATCAAGGACATCGACCTGCCCCAGGAGATGAAGCGCGCGATGGCCAAGCAGGCCGAGGCCGAGCGCGAGCGGCGCGCGAAGGTGATCGCGGCCGAAGGCGAGTACCAGGCCTCGACCAAGCTGGCGCAGGCCGCCGAGGTCATGCAGAACTATCCCGCCGCGCTGCAGCTCCGCTATCTGCAGACCGTCGCCGAGATCGCGACCGAGAACAACTCGACCACGCTGTTCCCGATTCCGATGGAGTTGTTCGCTGGGCTGCTCGGAAAGGGTACCGGCGGCAAGGTGCCTCTCGACGGCGCCGCGAGCACGGCCGCGACCCCTCCCCTGCTGCCGAGTGGACAGAACGACGTCATGGAGCTGGCCAAGCGCGCGCTCGAGGCCGCTGCGCCCAAGGGCGAAGGACGCTGATCAGGAGCGGGCGTCATGGCTGACGAGCCCGAAGGCCGGCGATTCAGCCCCGAGGAGACCGCGCTCATCCTCCGTCGCGCCACCGACGGCGAGCAGCGCCTCGAGAATCGGCGTGACGACACGCTGAGCCTCGACGAAATCGTCGCGGCGGCGCACGAGGCCGGCATCGACGCGGCGGCCGTCCGGCGCGCGGCCGCCGTCTCGCTCGTTCCGACCGACTCGTTCCCGTCCCGGCTCTGGGGCGCTCCGATCGATCCCATCGTCCAGGGTGTCTTCACCGGGTCGCTCTCACCCGAGCGCCACGCGGCCGTGCGCGCCGCGATCGAGCGGACCATGCGCCACCGGGGCGAGGTCGAGACGGTGGGCAGCACGTTCATCTGGCGTGAAGAGCACGGGCTCGGACGTACCTCGGTCGAGGTGACCACTGCGGGATCGACCGTCGAGGTGACCGGGCAGGCCGAGCGGAAGGGCCACCAGCTCGCGCTGATCTCCTCGGTCGCGCTCGCGGTGGGAATCGGGCTGCTGCCGCTCGGTGGGTTCGCGGGGCTCGCCGCGGTGATGGGCCCCACTCTGGCCGTCCTCGCTCCGATCGGTGCCATCTTCGTGGGGACGCGCCTCACCTGGCCCATCCTGCAGAAGCGCTCGATGCGGGCGCTCGAAGCGTCGGTGCTCGAGGTCGGCGCGATCGTCGAGGAAGGGAGCGCGCCGCGGCTGGAGGCCGGGAAGAGCGAAGAGAGCTAGCGCGCGACCGAGTCCGCCAGCGCGCTGTCGCCTGGCGCGAAGCGATAGAGCACCTCGCCCTCCCGGATCATGCCGAAGCGCTCGCGGGCGAGGCGCTCGAGCAGCACCGGATCACTCTCGAGCGAGTCCACCAGCGCCTCGAGCGAATCGTTCGCGAGGTGGAGCCGCTCCAGCTCGGCCCCCTCGGTCTCCCGCTCCGCGCGTGTGCGCCGCAGGTCCGGGAACGAGTGCTCGCCACCGAACACCGCGTAGTAGCCCGCCACGAGCAGCGCGGCGGGAAGGATCAGTCGGGTCAGCTTCCCCAAAGCGTCTTGCCCGGGTAGACGGCCTTCTTCCCCAGCTCCTGTTCGATGCGCAGGAGCTGGTTGTACTTGGCGACCCGGTCGGTACGGCTCGCGCTGCCGGTCTTGATCTGACCGGCTCCCGTCGCGACCGCGAGGTCGGCGATGAACACATCCTCGGTCTCGCCCGAGCGGTGCGAGACGACCGACTTGTAGCCGGCCGCCTCGGCCAACCGCATGGCGTCCAGAGTCTCGGTCAGGGTGCCGATCTGATTGACCTTGATCAGGATCGCGTTCGCGGTGCGCTCGCGGATGCCCCGGCCGAGGCGCTCGCTGTTGGTGACGAACAGGTCGTCGCCGACCAGCTGGACGGTCTTCCCAATCTTGTCGGTGAGCGCCTTCCAGCCTGTCCAGTCGTTCTCGTCGAGCGGGTCCTCGAGCGAGCGGATGGGATACTTCTTCGCCCACCCCTCCCAGAACTCGATCATCCCCTTGGCGTCGCGGCGCTCCTTGGTGGACCAGCGAAAGACGTACTCGCCGTTCTCGTAGAACTCGGTGGCGGCGGCGTCGATCGCGATCATGACGTCCTCGCCCGGGCGGTAGCCCGCGCGCTCGATCGCGGTGAGCACGGACTCGATCGCCTCCTCGTTGCTCGCGAGATCCGGCGCGAAGCCGCCCTCGTCGCCGACCGCGGTGTTCTTGCCCTTGTCCGAGAGCACCTTCTTGAGCGCATGGAAGATCTCGACGCCGCAGCGCAGGCCCTCGCTGAACGTGTCGAAGCGCACCGGCATCACCATGAACTCCTGGATGTCCACGTTGTTGGGCGCGTGGGCACCGCCGTTCAGGATGTTCATCATCGGGACGGGGAGTCGCGGAGTGTGGTCGGCTCCGAGGTACCTCCAGAGCGGCACCTTGTCCTCGTTCGCGGCAGCGCGCGCCACGGCCATCGACACGGCGAGGATCGCGTTCGCGCCGAGCTTGCCCTTGTTCGGTGTGCCGTCGAGGTCGATCAGCGCACGGTCGATCTTGGTCTGGGAGCGCGCCTCCATCCCCACGATCGCGTCCCTGATGACGGTGTTCGCGTTCTCGACCGCCCTGAGCACGCCCTTTCCGACGTAGCGCTTCTTGGCGCCGTCGCGCAGCTCGACCGCCTCGTGCGCGCCGGTGGAGGCTCCGCTCGGAACCGCGGCCCGCCCGCTCACCCCCGACGACAGGAAGACCTCGGCCTCTACCGTGGGATTGCCCCGCGAATCCAGGATCTCCCGCGCACGCACGTCCGTGATCGCCGCCACGTCACCTCCTCCAGTGGGTTCTGATCGCGCGGTGGCTCACGCCCCGCGCGGCGCTTCCGTCGGTGCTTCAGTCGGTCCTTCGCCACCCCGCATCGCCGCGATCGCCGTTCGCGTGCGATCGACCAGCGCGTTCCGGTCGTCGAAGGCCATCCCCGCGACCGAGATCGGCTCTCCGACCACGACGCGCATCGTACCGCTCCGGATGCGCAGGCTCTGCTTCGCCATGATCTGTCTTCCGCCGATCACCGCGACCGGAATGATCGGCACACCCAGCTGGAGCGCAAGCACGAACGCCCCTTTCTTGAACGGGAGCAACGCGCCGTCGGGCGAGCGCGTGCCCTCCGGGAAGAACACGATCAGCATGTTCTGGTTCTCGCCGCCGATCTGCCGGGCGTGCTCCATCGATTCGAGCGCGGCCTGCCGGTTGTGGCGATCCACCGAGATGTGCCCGCACGCCACCCAGGCGGCGCCCCAGATCGGCACCTTCTCCAATTCCTTCTTGATCGCGAACCGATAGCCCAGCGGGAGACTGGCGGTGAGCGCCATCACGTCGAACCAGGACTCGTGGTTCGCGACCAGGAGGCGAGGGCCCGTGCCATCGAGGCGCTCTAGTCCCTCCCACTGCACCTTCACCCCCGACGCCCACAGGATGATCCTCGCCGACCTCGTCGGATTGCGGCGGCAGACACGGTCGGTCATGGCGAGCCCGAGCCAGTTCGCGACGACGATCTGCGTGGCGAGGACTGCGGTGGCGACGCCCCCGACGAGCGCGACCCAGAGCGCCCGGATCACGCCGGCTCCCGACCGAAGTGACTGTAGCCGCCGCGCAGGAGGCCCGGCGCGCCGGCGCCCGAGTCGAGCACCACACCGGTACCGTCCACGAAGCGGCCGACGAGCGTCAACGCGAGCCCGAAGCGCTGCTCGAACTCGGCGCGGAAAGACTCGATGGCTCCCTCCTCCGACGCGAAGCAGAGCTCGTAGTCCTCGCCGGCGGTGAGGGCGAGCCGGACCGCCTCCGCGCGACCACCCGCCACGTCCACCACGCCCTCGGCAACCGGAATGTGCGCGCCGAACAGGACCACACCGCAGCCCGACGCGGCGGCGAGGTGCCCGGCGTCTCCGGCGAGCCCATCGGAGAGATCGATCAGCGCCCGCACGTGTCCGGTCTGCGCGAGCCAGAGCGCCTCTTTGACGCGCGGCTCGGGGCGCGCGAACGCGCGACGGTGCGCGGCGGTGGGCTCGCGCCCGGCGGTCCAGGCGGCGACCGCGGCGCCCGCGCCGCCGAGGCTGCCCGTCACCCAGAGCTCGCCGCCCGCTCGCGCGCCCTCGCGCAGCAGCGGATGGCCGACCCGCCCGAGCGCCACGACGTC
>CAMCNM010000095.1 GCA_945876015.1 Gemmatimonas phototrophica | reverse complement strand
TGGGGGCGTAGAGCGGGAACGCACCGGTCGAGTCGCCGAACCGGCTGATGTCGTCGTGTCCCATCGCCTGCAGCAGGCTCACGAACACGTTCGCCATCGGCGTGCCCTGCGGTGCCCTCAGGTGCGTGTTGCCCTCCAGCAGTCCGTTGCCCTTGCCCATCAGCAGCAGCGGGCAGCGCCGGTGGTTGTGCAGGTTCGGGTCGCCCATCGACGACCCCCACAGCACCACCGTCTTGTCCAGCAGCGACTTGTCGCCCTCCATCGTGTTCTTCAGCTTCTCCAAGAAGTACGCCTGCTTACCGAGCCGGTACGTGTTGATCAGATTGTAGTCCATGATCGCCGCCGGCACGTTCCCGTGGTGCGACGCCCCGTGCCACGACTTGCTCGACCCCGACTCCGGGTGCGTCCGGTTCTCCTGGTCCACCCCCGTGATGAACGAGATCACCCGCGTCGTGTCCGACTGCAACGCCACCACCTGCAGGTCGAACATCAGCTCCATGTGCTCGTCCCAGTTCTCCGGCACCCCTGACGGCGCTTCCGGCATCGCGCGCTCTTCACCGCTCGTGTTCTTCGCTTCCACGAGCTCGATCCGGCGCTCCAGCTCACGGATCTGCGTCGTGAACTGATCCAGCGCCATCCGGTCCACCGCGCCCAGCTGCTTCTTCAGGTCCGCCATCTGGCCGCTGATCCAGTCCAGCAGGCTCTTGTTCGTCGTGCGGCGCGCCGCTCGATCGTTCGCCGAGTCGCCCGCTCCGAACAGCTGCTCGAACACCACCCGCGGCTCACGTACCGCCGGTAGCGGCTGCTTCTCCGACGCC
Source organism: Gemmatimonas phototrophica (assembly GCA_945876015.1). GTDB lineage: Bacteria > Gemmatimonadota > Gemmatimonadetes > Longimicrobiales > Gaopeijiaceae > UBA2988. Next base: position 6,340 of record CAMCNM010000095.1, on the reverse strand, counting down.
CACGACATCGAGTGCGTGTAGGCGCAGTGATAGTTGTAGGCGCACGAACGATCGATCCGCGACACCGCGATCTCGAGCGACGGCAGCGCCGTGTCCTGTCCGAACTTGGCCGCGTGCACCTGGTCCAGCGACTTGCCGCAGAACACGTCCGCCTGCGTCTGCAGCGGGTGCGACTGCGTCAGGAACACCGCCGTCGAACGGTCGTGGTCGCCCCCGATCTCCTCCGCCTTGAACGGCTCCGCCATACGGGAGTCCGTCTGCGACACCACCGTCAGGTAGTCCTTGTACGCCTCGAGGGGCTTCAGCTGGCTGTCGTTCACGATCTCGAAGTCGCGCCCCAGCTTCTCCGGCGCGAACAGATGCTGCGTATCGCCCCAGTCGTTGCCCCCGGCGCACCCCATCGCCTCGTACTGCGTCACCAGGCGGACGAAGCCATCCGCCGGATCACGCCAGTTGCGGCCAGCGGGCACCATCGCGTCCAGCAGCGGAAGCCCCATCGCCGCCCCCGAACCCTTCAGGAAGGTCCGTCGATCAAGATGCTTTCCGGTGATGAAGTTCATGGGGCCCACCCTCCTGAGTGTGATGGCCTGCACTCGGCTCGATTGGAACGACTTGCCCCGCCGTTTCGGGGCCATGCAGGTAACGGCATGATAGGCCGCTATGGCCGCGAGATGCAACAAAAAGCCCCTCGTCCATCTACCCCGAAAACCCATGGATCGACCGGGTCCCGACCAGGCCGCCCGGGCTCCCCTGCCTGGAGTCACCGAGACCCCCTGGTAAGTCGCTCTTCTGCAACTCCTTAGGTCGGCTCATCGGGTGGTGTGGATCGATCGCCCGTCCCCGCCCACCAGCCCCGCTGCGGTTTCCTCGATGCTCGGTACGACGACACGCTGCGGCGGCGGCTGCCCGAGCACGTCCACAGCGCGCCCCGAAGATCCACCGCCGATTGCCCGCAACTATTCCCGCGCAAACCATCGACCTCGGCATAAAGGTCGCCTAACGGACTACACATGGCGAAGAGAACAAGAAGGATCGGCGACGTGCACGCACATGGGGTGCGTCGTCGCGTGGAACGAGGCCGAGCGCACGTGGGACTGCCCCTGCCACGGCTCCCGGTTCAAGCCCACCGGAGACGTGATCTCGGGGCCGCGGAGAGCCCGCTCGAGAAGATCGAGTAGGCGCTGGCGCCTGAGCAGCCGCTAGCGCCTGAGCAGATAGTTCAGCTTGACCGTTAACCCTCTGTTCGCCAGCTCGGAGAATCGGTCGAGCAGGTCGGTGTTGCGCGCCTCGGTGTACACGATGAACAGCTCGCTGCCCGGACGATACTCCCAGCGCAGGCGCAGATTCGAGCTGACGCTGTGGTTGCCCGAGTTGTACTGCACGAGCCCGCCGAAGAACATGCGCGGGCTGAACGCATAGTTGACGCGCGTCACCGCCAGGTCGGTTCGGAACGACCCCTGCGGCAGGTCGATCCAGTTGAACGAGAGCGTGGGCTCGAGCGAAAGCCGCGTGCTCACGTTGATCCGCCCCGTGCGCAGGGCGACGGTCGTCTTGTCCCCGGTGTAGAAGCTGCCCCGGTGAAAGGCCAGCGACCCCGAATACCAGCGCTGCAGCCCGAGGCCGAGGCCCACGCCGAAGTCGTTGAACGAGTAGCGGCCCGCGGGCACCGCGACGCCACCGCCGCCCGAGATCCGGAAGCTCCTGTCGAGGTACTCGTAGGCGTTGACGAACGAGAAGTCGATCACGTCGCTGCTCTGGTACTCGATCTGGAAGCGAGCGGACGCTTCCCTGCTCTCGACGTACCTCCGCTCCGCATCGTGCTCGAGGTAATCCATGCTCAGCGCGAGGTTGAGCCTGCGCACCGACTCGAGCGACCGGGGCCGCGGGCTGATCCGCGCCGAAGCCACCGTCTCGCGGAACGCGGTGCGCCGCAGGAAGCCCACCTCGGGGTTGAAGTTCTCGCCCACCCGCAGGTAGCTCAGCCCACCGCCGAAGAGGTCGCCGTTGTAGTTGAAGCTGCCGAGATAGCTTCGGTCGTCGGTGGTGAGCCCGGACGTACGCGTCTGGGCGAAGTAGCCCGCGAAGTTGAGGTCCTGCCGGAACGCGAAGTTGCCGTCCACGCCAAAGGTCTGATTCGACCCGTCGGCCACGGTTGATTGGGACCGGCCGGTGAAGAGCGCGCCGATCGTGCTGCGGGCGAACACGTCGCGGCGGAGCCGAAGCACCGTGAAGTTCGTGGACTCGATGCCGAGCGCGTCGTCTCCCCCGGTCTGGAGGTTCATCGCGCCGACGTCGAACGGCCCGAGCTTCCCGGTCACCCGACCGCCGGCGCGGATCGGCACGAGATCGCCGTCCTGGAGCCCGATCCGTCGGCTGAAGAACAGCGTCGGCGTGTCCCCGCCCCCGGCCCCCAGCGCGAACTGATAGATGTCGCGACCCTCGAGGAAGAACTCGCGCTTCTCCGGGAACGACAGCTCGAAGCGGGTCAGGTTGACCTGCTGCTCGTCCGCTTCGACCTGCGCGAAATCGGTGTTGATCGTGAGGTCGGCGGTGAGGTTCTCGGTGATGCCGAGCTTCACGTCGAGGCCGGCGTCGGCGGACGCGTCGTTCGAGATGGCCGGGCTGGCCCCGCGGTCCGTCTCGAGGCCGGAGATCACGTAGGGCTTGAGCTCGATGTTGCGGCCCGCGTCGGGCGCCTGGATCCCAACCAGCGTCGCGTGCCTGGAGACGCGCATCACCGCGGATGCGCCACTGTTGCCGTTCACCGCAGTGCGCGGGATCTGGGTCAGGTGCACCCACTCGTTCTTGCGCCGGATCGCGCGGCGCAGCTGCACGCCCCAGACCTGTTCGCGGCCGGGCCGGTAGCGCAGGGACTTGAACGGGAACTGCATCTCGACCGTCCATCCGCCCTCGAAGCGGCCCGTCCGCACGTCCCAGATCGGATTCCAGTCGCCGTTCGGGTTGCCCTCGTTGGTGTGCTGGATGTCGGCCCGGGCACCGAGCGGATTCGTGTAGAAGAACAGCGCGTTGCGGTGGTCGTAGTAGGTGTCGAACGAAACAGAGAACGTGTCGTTGTTGCGCAGCTGATTGGTGTCCCGGCGCATCTCGTTGGCGACCCATTCGCTCTCCGGCGCCGAGTCGTAGAGCTTCGCCGACACGTACACGTTCTCGTCGTCGAACCAGATCCACGCCTCGGTGTTCTCGGTCGCGGGCGCGCCTTCGTCGGGCAGCGTCTGGAGGAACCCGGTGAGCGCCGGCACCCGCGAGTACATCTCCTCGTCGAGCCTGCCGTCGAGCCGGATCGACTCGGTCAGGCGCACGGCGCGGACGGTCGCGTTCCCCCTGTCGTCGCGCGTGATGGTGGCGGGAGCCAAGGGCGCGGGAGGCCCGTCGATGCGGATCGCCGGACCCAGGGGCGCGTCGGTGCCGACCTGCGCGGCGAGAGACCAGGGAGCCACGAGGAGAAGGAGAGCCGGGAGACCGACCGCGATCGAGCGATGCCGCATGACGACCTCCGTCCGAAGAGCTCTTCGCAACCGAGTCACAAGGTAAAAAATCCGGCCCAGCTTCGCGAACGAAGCCGGGCCGGGAGCCCACTGGCCGAGCGACCCCTGGATCAGGGGCGCAGCGGCTGGCCAATCAGGCGCGACTGGTCCGCGTCCGCCCTCGGCACGTACTTGTCGAACCACGGGCCGCCGAACTGGGCGACGTACACGTTGCCCTCGGAGTCCACGCTCATCTGGTGTGGCAGCGAGAAGCCGCCGCACGCGCCCTCGAAGCCCACGGGCAGACCGGCGGCCGCGACGGCGGCTTCGTCCGCGCACGTGAAGCCGGGCCGGCCGAGCGACGAAGCTTCGCCGTAGGTGCCGAAGTAGTCCTCGAGCTCGCCCTGCATGCTGTAGCGCAGGATCCGGTTCAGCGTGCCGTCCAGCACCCAGACCTTGTCGTTCACGTCGATCAGGATCGCGACCGGGTCCCAGATGTTGTCCCACTGCTCGACCGGGGTGCCGTTCTCTTCGAAGATCTGGACACGGTGGTTCATCCGGTCGGACACGTAGATCCGGTTGTTCCTGTCCACGGCGATCCCGTGGATCAGATCGAACTGGCCCACGCCGCTTCCGACCGATCCGAACTCCGAGATGAACTCGCCCGTCGCGCTGAATCGCTCGACCCGCCCGTTCTGATAGCCGTCCCCGATCAGGAAGTCGCCGTTGGGCAGGAACGCGAGCACGGCGTTCTGACCGAAGTCGAGCGGGCCTGGCTTCGGATTGTCACGGGCCGGCGGCACGACGCCCTGCTCGTCGCTCTCACCCGAGACCGGGCGGGGATCGCGCAGGTTCAGCAGGAGCTGCTTGCCGTCGTTCGAGAACTTGTAGATCGCCTCGTGGACCCCGCTGCCGCCGCGCTCATCCACCCAGATCGCGCGTTCCGGATCGTACGGGTTGATGTAGATCTGGTGGGGACGATTGAAGAGCGAGTCCCACTGCGACCAGTTCTCCGTGATGTTGCCGTTGCGATCGACGGCCACCAGGAAGTTGCGCTGGCGCTCGTTCGGGCTGTTGCGCCCCCCGCCGGCTCCCTGCATCGGATTGCGCCGGCCGTCGCCCCAGATCACGGCCAGAACCCGGTCCGGCGTGTCCGGCCAGATGCCTGAAGCCGAGCCCCACGTCCAGATCGAGTCGTGGTCGGGGGCGGGCTTCCACCATCCGGCCACCACGTCATAGGGCCCGCTGCGGTCGTCGCCACCCTTCGTCACGGGGCCGGCCGGAGCCGCCTGTTGCTCCTGCGAGCAGGCGGCGAGCGCCGCGAGCGCGACGAGGGTCAGTCCCTTAGCGATGCGTTCCAATCCCATCCTTCCTCCTGGTGTCAGTAGATCGGGCGGTCGAGCGATCTGCAATTGCCGACCGCGAAATTGGAGCGCGGGCTCGAGTCCTGCCAGAGTGGCCCTTCGCCCATCCGCTCCGCACCCCCTGAAAAAGACCTCCTAAGTAGGCCTGTTGTCAGACACTTAGGCTTTGCGAGCCGGAAGCGGAGGATTCGATCTGGGCAAGCAGAGCGCTGGAGGCGGCGAGGAAGCCGCTCGCATCGAAGCCCCTCGGGTCGATCACCGATTGGAGAGCCGATCCCTTGATGAACGCCACGACCACGGCCCAGAGCCCGTCGGCCGTGACGCCCACGAAGCGCCCAGGCTCCGACTCGAGCACTCGCTTCACCAGGGGCCGGAATGCGCGCCGGTACCGGGCCAGCTCCGCGGACATCCTCATCCGGATCGGGCGGCTCCGTGCACCCATCACCGAGAAGTCGAAGAACAGCCGTGTGATCTCGGCATCGGCGGTGAGCCGGGCCATCTCGGACCGCATCACCGCGAGCAGCTCATCGAGCGGGGCATCGGAGCGTGCCGCCGGCGGAACCGCTTCCGAGGCGGCGGTCGCATGCAGCACGTGATCGAGCAACGCGGAAAGGAGCTCCTGCTTCGTCTTGAAGTGGAAATGCACCAGCCCGTGACTTAGGCCCGCGACCGCGGCCACCCGCTGGATCGTGAGGTCATCGAGGCCGCCGGCAGCCGCGACCTGGATCGCCGCCGCCAGGATTTGCGCCCTTCGCTCGCCCACCGCCGCCTTCTGACCCGGCATTTCGTGATCCTGGTTGACCAAACACCAAGGGAGACTTGCAAATACTTAGGCCCTATTGACCCTACGGTCAATGAGGCATTCCCCGCCGCGGCAGGAAAGTTCTCGCTCCCAAGCTCTTCGCGACCCTGAAGGGTTACGATCGCCAGCAATTCGCGGCGGACGTGACCGCTGGCGTCGTGGTGGGCATCGTCGCGCTCCCGCTGTCGATCGCGTTCGCGATCGCGAGCGGAGTCACACCCGATCGCGGACTCTACACCGCGATCTTCCGCGGCTTCGTGATCAGCGCCCTGGGCGGCTCCCGCGTCCAGATCGGCGGGCCGACCGCGGCGCTCGTGGTGACCGTCTACGGCATCGTCCAACAGCACGGGGTGAATGGGCTGCCGGTCGCCACGCTGATGGCGGGCATGATCCTGATTGCGCTCGGGCTGACCGGGCTGGGGAGCGCGATCAAGTTCATCCCTCACCCGGTGGTGACCGGATTCACCAGTGGAATCGCTCTCATCATCTTCTCGGGCGAGATCAAGGACCTGCTCGGGCTCGATATGGGCGAGGTGCCCGCCGCCTTTCTCGACAAGTGGGAGTCCTACGCAGCGAGCCTGGGGACGACGGATCCGAGGGCGGTGGGTGTAACGGCGCTGGCGCTTGGAATCATCCTGGTCTGGCCCCGCATCAGCCGGCGCTTCCCGGGTCCGCTCGTCGCCCTGATC
>CAMCNM010000094.1 GCA_945876015.1 Gemmatimonas phototrophica | reverse complement strand
CTTCGCTACGTCGAACCGCTCCATGCTCACGTTTCCAGTCAGCAGAGCGTTGTTGTGGCACACGACGCAGTACTGCTGGACCACCTGGGTCAGCGTGATCGCTGAGAGCGGCTCGATCGAATGTGCGGCGGCCGCACGCGCATCGTGGGGCGCGGCGGCGCCAACGAGAACCGCGTCGGATACTCGGGGGCTGTTAGATGGCTGGTTCGCAGGTTGGCCGCTGAGTACTAGCCACGTTCCTACGGCGAGGGCACCGAACGCGAGTGTCTTCATGCTCCATCCTCAGAAGTTTGGCGTGCCTTCCCCCTTTCGATCCCGAATCCGGAGGGCACGTGAAGAATGGGCAGGAGGGAAGGACCGTGGCGTCGGGGAAAATCCCCTACAGGAGGAGGGGATTCTCCTCTGGAGTGGGTGCCCGGATCTCGAGGTGAGGCTAAACAGCCGGCCAGGCGGCCCGCGGTCCCTACGATAGGAGCTGCCCCGGCAGAAGCGGCGGCACCGGCGCGCCGAGCCAGTCCGCGACCACCCGGAAGAGCTCGGCCTCGCCCTGGGTCACCCGACCATCCGCGGCCACGGCCGCCGCACACGCGGAGACCAGCCGTCGCTTCTCGGCGGGAACCAGCAGCGCGAAGGTCTCGAGCGCCGACTCGAGCGCGCGCGGCGGACAGCCGTCGCGGCCGCAGGGGCTCACGCCCGCCAGCCCGGCCTCGTCGATCGCCGCGGCGAACGCATGCTCGGCCGCAGTCTGCTCGTCCGCTCCGGCGTACGCCAGCGCGGAGAGGAGCACTGTGGCTTCGGTCGTGAACGGCGCCATCGAGCGGTAGCTCGCCTGGCGCGGCCTGCTCGGCTCGATCCGCTCCCGCAGATGGCGCAGGAGCAGGCGGGACAGCATCCACTCCGACAGCTCCACCATGCGGTCCCCCTCGACCAGGTCGCGCACGACCCCGGCGAACGCGTAGTGCCGCTCGGGCGGCAGCGTGCCCAGCGTGGCGGACGCGACCTCGAGCAGCGGCAGGCGGGCCTCAGGATCGAGCCGATCCGCGTGCGGGATCAGCTCGGCCATCCTGGGCGCGGCGGCCGCGTCCTCCACGCGCACCACCGCGAGCTGACGATCGCGCTCCTCTCCCGGAGGGCCGAGCAGCAGCGTATACGCGAGGGCCACGGCTTCGTCGAGGTGGCGAGTCGCCTCGCGCAGCGGTGGGGGGGCGCTTTCCCAGAGCGTCCGCGCGCGCTCGATGTGCTCCGGTCCCGGGTTGCCGATGCGGTCGAGCGCCGACCCACCCGCCGCGCGCGGGACCGAGGGCGCGCCACCGGCTTTGCCGCGCGCCGGCTCCCGTTCGGACGCGCGCCCGCGCGGTACTCCCGGTGCTCCCGCGAGCGCCATCACACCAACCGTCGCCTCCGCTCCCTCGGGCAGTGCGATGAAGTCGCTCGCCACGGGCGCGAATTTCCCCTGGAACGAGGGGTCGATGCGTTTGATGCGCTCGTCGAGCGGTGGATGGGTCGCCAACGCAGACGAGACCGCGTGCGCCATCCCGTCGCCGAAGAACATATGGGAGGCTTCGGTGGCGAGCGCGGTCGACATACGCGATCCCTGCGTGAGTCCGCCGATCTTGGCGAGCGCGTGCGAGATCCCGTCCGGATTGCGCGTGAACTGCACGGCGGAAGCGTCCGCGAGGAACTCGCGCTGCCGCGACACCGCCGCCTTGATCAGGTTGCCGAAGAACGTGCCGATGTAGCCGATCGCGAACAGCGCGAGCCCGAACAGCGCGATCTGCGCGCCTCCATCCTTCTTTCGACCACCGCGGCCACCACTGTGCATCAGGATGCGGCCGATGATCCCGATCAGCAGGATGCCGTGGATCACGCCCATGAGGCGGAGGTTGAGCCGCATGTCGCCGTTCAGCAGGTGGCTGAACTCGTGTCCCATCACGCCCTGCAGCTCGTCGCGCGTGAGCTTCTCCATCGCGCCGCGCGTGACGCCGATCACCGCGTCACCGCCCCCGAATCCCGCGGCGAACGCGTTGATGCCGGGCTCGTCGTCGAGCACGTAGACGTCGGGGACCGAAGTGCCCGAGGCGATCGCCATCTCCTGCACGACGTTGAGCACGCGCCGCTCGAGCAGGTCGGCGCTGCCCGGATCCACGCGCCGACCGCCCAGGCGCTTCGCGACGACCGAGCCGCCCCCATTCAGCTGCGCGATCTTGTAGAGGGAGCCCGCCGCCACCACGGCGAGCACGGAGGCCGCGACCGCGGCGAACGCCCTCGGCTCCCAGAACTGGCCGTTCATCTTGGTGACGACGAACGCCATGATCGCGAGGTAGACCGACGCGACGATCCCCGCCACCGCGAGGACGAACAGGATGACGAGGCGCCGGGAGCTCTGCCGGGCCTGCTCCTGGTGCTCGAAGAAGTCCATCGGAGGGAGCGGCGCTCAGTCGCTCAGAAGGAAACGCGCGGGGCCTCTCGTTCTGCCTCGACCTCGATCTCGAACGGCTCCGCGGCCTTGAACCCGAACGCGCCGGCGATCTGATTCTGCGGGAAGCTCTCGCGATAGGTGTTGTACAGCATCACCGAATCGTTGAAGGCCTGACGCGCGAACGCGACCTTGTTCTCCGTGGAGGAGAGCTCCTCCTGGAGCTGCTGCATGTTCGAGCTCGCCTTCAGGTCCGGGTACGCCTCGGACAGGGCGAACATGCGGCCGAGCGAGCCGGTCAGGCTCTGCTCCGCGGCCATGAGCGCCTTCATCGCGGCGGGATCCCCCGGGTCGGCCGCGGCCGTCTGCGCGGAGGTGCGCGCCTGATTGCGCGCGGCGATCACGGCCTCGAGCGTCCCCTTCTCGTGCTTCATGTAGCCTTTGACCGTCTCCACCAGGTTGGGGATCAGGTCGTAGCGCCGCTTCAGCTGCACGTCGATCTGCGAGAAGGCGTTCTTGAACCGGTTCCGGAGCGAGACGAGCCGGTTGTAGATGCCGACCAGCCAGACCAGTACCAGCGCAATCAGAATGAGCGGGATCGACGCGGCCATCGGCGTTACTCCGTGAAGCGGTACAGGATGATCCGGCCCGGAAGCTCCGGGCTCAGGTCGGGGTTGGGGCGCTCCAAGCTAACGACAGCGTGTTGCCCTGGGCACGATCTTCGGCGTAGCTTCGGTTTCGGTGTTCGTTCGGCATCACAATCCGGAACTGAAGTCTGGATCTCCCCCATGGCCGACGCCCGACAGCGCTACGCCCGCCCCCTCGATCTCGACCTCGGTACCTCCTACGAGGCCAACCCGCAGAACCTTCTCCCGTCCCGCGCGAGTCGCACCGCACTCTGCCTCTGGCTCCCCACCTTCGAGCTGCGCCTGGAGCTGGTGCGCTCCCCCGGGCTCGACACCACTTCGGTCGCGCTGCTCTCCACCGAAGGGGGGGCGCGCCGGACCGTGTGGCAGGTCTCCGAGCGGGCCTCCGAGGCGGGGGTGCGGCCTGGGCAGCTGGTCTCGCAGGCGGTCTCGCTCTGTCCGTCACTGACCCTGCTGGAGCCCGATCCCTCCCACTACGACGCGGCTGAGGACACGCTGCTCGAGGTGCTGTCCGAGCTGACGCCGGTGGTGGAGCCCGCGGGACGGGGACGCGTGTTCCTGGGGATGGACGGCCTCGGGCGCCTGTACGGCTCGCCTCCGAACCAGGTGCTGCGCGTGATCCGGGCGCTGTTCCGCGTCCTGCCCGGGCCGCTGGTGGCGGCCACGCGCGCGGGCTTCGCGCCGGGCAAGTTCGGCGCGTGGGTGGCGGCCGCGGGAGCGCGGCCGGGCGAGCCGATGATCGTGCCCGAAGCGGGGCTCTGCACGTTTCTCGCGAGGCAGCCGGTGACAGCGCTCCCGGTGGAGGAGGCCACGCTCGATCGCTTGGAGCGGCTCGGCGTGCGCACGCTGGGCGACCTGCTCCGCTTCCCCGCTCCCGCGCTGGTGGGACAGTTCGGAGAGGAAGGCGGACGCGCCCGCGCCTGGGCGAGCGGGGAGCGGATCGATGCGGTGCGTCCGTGGCACCGTCCGCGGCCGGTGCGGGTGGCGCTCGATTTTTCCACTCCGATCGGGCAGGTCGAGACCCTGCACGGCGCGCTCGACCGGCTGCTCGAGCGGGCGCTCGCGCGTCCCGAGCGGCGCGGCAGGAGCGTGGCGGCTCTGCGCGTGGTGGGACGGCTGGAGGGTGGCGGCTCGTGGATGGTGGACGCCGTCCTGCGTGATCCGATCGCGTCGCGCGAGCCGCTCGCGTTCGTGCTGCGCTCGCGCATGGGACTGCTCCCGCCGCCGCGCGCGGTCGAGGCGCTCGCTGTCGAGCTGTTCCGCTTCGGTCCGCCCAGCAGCCAGAGCAGCCTGTTCGACCGGAAGGACGCGTTGGGACGGCCCGAGGAAGGGCGCGACCTGTCGGACGGCGAAGTGCCGCACTCGCTCCGGAGCGCGGTGCGAGAGCTCAAGCTTCGCCTGGGCCACTCTCCGCTCTATCGCGTGGTGGAGGTCGATCCGTTGTCGCGCATCCCCGAGCGCCGCCACGCGCTGCTGAGCTTCGATCCGTGAGGGACGGCCGGAAGGACGGATGCGCGAGAGCGACGCGGCTCAAGCCGCTCGGCTCACCGCGGGGCGCGCGCGTCCTGGTGGACGACGCGGGCGCGCCCGTGGCCGTGGTGGTAGTGGGAAAGCGTAGTTCGCGCGCAAAGCGGGTGACGGCCATCCGCGAGCGATGGCGGATCGACGACGAATGGTGGCGCCATCCGCTCTCACGCGAGTACGTGACGGTGGTGCTGGAGGACGGACGCTCGTTGACCCTCTATCTGGACCGGGTGGAGGGAGGGTGGTGGGTGCAGGGGGAGGAGGGATAGAATACCCCTGCGCCGAGCCGCTTTCAGGCGCCGATCCCCCCACCCAGGCGCCCCCGCGTGATCAATCCGGCCGTCGCGTCGTTGCTGGCCCTCCTCATCGCGATCATCCTCTCGATCGTGACCCGCATCAACGTCGGCATCCTCGCGATCGCCTTCGCCTGGCTGGTCGGGGTCTACGTAGATGGGCAGGCGGCCGGAGCGGTGATCCGGGGCTTCCCCGCCCCGCTCTTCATCACGCTGGCTGGGGTGACGCTCCTGTTCGCGGTGGCCGAGGTGAACGGCACGTTGGAGAAGCTCGCGCATCGCGCGGCGCTCCTGGCGCGCGGGGACGCCCGGATGCTGCCCATCCTCTTCTTCATCACGGCCGGGCTGGTCTCGTCGGTGGGGCCCGGCGCGATCTCGAGCGTGGCCCTGGTCGTCCCGCTCGCGATGGCGATCGGCGCCCGCGCGAAGGTGCCCCACTTCCTCACCGCGCTCATGGTCGCGAACGGAGCGAACGCCGGGAATCTTTCGCCGTTCAGCTCGGTCGGCGTGATCGCCAACACGACGATGGACAAGGCGGGCATGGGCGGGCACGAAGGCAAGGTCTGGTTCGCGAACTTCGCCGCCCACGCGCTGGTCGCGCTGGTCGCGTACTTCCTCCTGGGCGGACACAAGCTCAGGGGCAACGTGGACTCCGCGACCGCCGTGGCGCCGGAGCCGGGCCTCACGGGGGGCCAGGCCATGACCGTGGGGATCATCGTCGCGTGGATCCTCGGCGTGGTCGTCCTGAAGCTCGACCTGGGGCTCTCCGCGTTCGCCGCGGTCGGACTCCTCGTCGCGCTCCGCACCGTCGAGGACACCACCGCGATCAAGCGCATGCCGTGGACGGTCATCGTCATGGTGTGCGGCGTGACCGTGCTGATCGCGGTGCTCGAGGCCACCGGAGGGATGGATCTGTTCAGCGCCCTGCTCGCGCGCATGGCGACGCCGGGGACCGTAAACGGCGCGATCGCGTTCGTGACCGGCGCGATCTCGACCTACAGCAGCACCTCGGGCGTGGTGCTCCCAGCGTTCCTGCCGACCATCCCGGGCCTGGTGGAGAATCTCGGCGGCGGAAACCCGCTGGCCATCGCGCTCAGCATCAACGTGGGCTCCTCGCTGGTGGACGTCTCGCCCCTGTCCACGCTCGGCGCGCTCTGCCTGGCGGCCCTGCCGGTGGGAGAGCCCGCCCCCGTGCTCTTCCGGCAGCTGTTCATCTGGGGGCTATCGATGTCGGTGGTGGGCGCGGTGCTCTGCCAGCTGTTCGCGGTGACCCTGGCCGGGATGTAGCGACACTCGAATGGTTCCCCGCCTTTCCCGCCGGCTCCTCGTCCTGGTCCTCGCCGCCGCCTGGCTCGGCGCGGCCGGCGCCGCGTCGGCGCAGGCGACCCCCACGCTCAAGATCGGCGTCACCCTTCATCCATACTATGCGTGGACGAAGAACGTGGTGGGCGACCTGCCCGGCTACGAGGTGCGGTCGATCCTCCCCGGCGAGATCGACGCCGGCGACTACTCGCCTCGCCCCGAGGACATCAAGAAGCTCGCCGACCTCGACGTGGTGGTGATCAACGGCATCGGCCATGACGACTTCATCCTGCCGATGCTCAAGGCGTCGGGAAACACGAAGGCCCTGATCGTCCGCACGAACGAGCAGACGCCGCAGATCCATTCGGCGAGCGGCACGGGGGTCAACTCCCACACGTTCATCTCGTTCACGAACGCGGTGCAGCAGACCTACGCGATCCAGCGCGCGATCACGAACTTCCGGCCGAAGGACGGGCCGGCGCTGCAGCGGAACGCGGCGGACTACGCGCGGCGGCTCCGGGTGATCAAGGCGAAGGCCTCACAGCGGCTGGCCGCGGCCAAGGTCACGCGCGTGGTCACGGTGCACGACGGCTACGGCTACCTGCTGCAGGAGTTCGGGCTCGAGGTGGCCGGCGTGGTGCAACCCGCGCACGGCCTGATGCCGTCCGCGGCCGAGTTGCGCGACATGGTCCAGATGCTCCGGGGCGAGCAGATCCACGTCGTCTTCAGCGAGGAGACGTTCCCCCCGGCGATGCTCGATGTCCTCCAGGACGAAGCGGGGGTGAAAGCCTACCAGATCACCCACATCGCCTCGGGTGAGTACACTGCGGACAAGTTCGAGAAGGAGATGCAGGTGAACGTGGACACCATGATCCAGGCGCTGGTGACCGACGAATGACCGACGTCGCCGTCGGCGCGGCGCCCGCGCTGCTCGACATCGAAGGCCTGGTGGTGCGGCGCCAGCGCGAGGCGCTCCTGGACGACGTCGCGCTCGCGGTCCGCCGCAACACGGTCCACGCGCTCGTCGGACC
>CAMCNM010000093.1 GCA_945876015.1 Gemmatimonas phototrophica | reverse complement strand
CGCGCCCGAGAACCGAGAGCCAGCGTTCGACCGTGTCGGCCTGTCCGGACTCGTCGAACGCCATCACGACCACGGCGGCGCCGAGCGCCCGCACCTCGCGCGCGACGCGGCGGAACTCCTCCTCGCCCTCCTTGAGCGAGATCGAGTTCACCACGCCTTTCCCCTGCACGCACCTGAGGCCCGCCTCGATCACCTCCCAGCGCGACGAGTCCACCATGAGCGGGACCTTGCTCACGTCCGGCTCGGCGGCGACCAGGTTGAGGTACTGCCGCATCGCAGCGACGGAGTCGAGCAGGCCCTCGTCCATGTTCACGTCGATGACCTGCGCGCCGCCCTCGACCTGCTGGCGCGCGACGTCCACCGCGGTGCCGAGATCGCCCTCGTGGATCAGCCGGCGGAAGCGCGCCGACCCGGTCACGTTGGTGCGCTCGCCTATGTTCACGAACAGGGAGTCGGGTCCGACGACGATCGGCTCCAGACCGGACAGCCTCATGCGGTCCGGCAGCTCGGGGACCGCGCGCGGCGGCAGGCCCTCCACCGCCGCGACCATCGCCGCGATGTGGTCGGGCGTGGTGCCGCAGCACCCGCCGATCACGTTCACGAGGCCCGCCTCGGCGAACTCGCGCACGGAGGCAGCCATCGCCGCGGGAGTCAGGTCGTAGCCGCCCATCTCGTTGGGTAGCCCGGCGTTGGGGTGGCACGTCACCCACACGTCGGCGATCGCGGACACGTCCGCGAGGTACTGCCGCAGCTGCTTCGGACCGAGCGCGCAGTTGAGCCCGACGGAAAACACGCCCGTGCTCGACCCCTCGTGGACGCGCCAGGGCGCGCGGCCGTCGGGGAACGCCGCGGCGACGCCGTGGCGCATCGAGTACCACCACGCCTCCGCGGTCTGCCCGGTGAGCGTGCGCCCGGATTGGTCGGTGATCGTGCCGCTCACCATGACCGGAGTCTCCAGGCCCTTGTCCGCAAGCAGCTTGGTGAGCGCGTACAGCGCGGCCTTCGCGTTCAGCGTGTCGAAGATGGTCTCGACGAAGAGCACGTCGGCGCCGCCCTCGAGCAGTCCCTCCGCTTGCTCGCGGTAGGCTTCGACCAGGTCGTCGAACGTGACGTTCCTGAAGCCCGGGTCGTTCACGTCGGGGGAGATCGACGCGCTCCGGTTGGTCGGCCCGATCGAGCCCGCCACCCAACGCGGCCGACCGGTCGCCTCCGCCACGTCGTCCACCGCGCGCCGCGCGATCCGGGCGGCCTCACGGTTGATCTCGCGGGCGTGCTGCTGGAGGTCGTAGTCCGCGAGCGCGATGCGCGTGGCTACGAACGTGTTGGTCTCGATGAGGTCCGCGCCGGCGTTCAGGTACGCGCGGTGGATCTCGTCCAGCACGTGGGGGCGCGTGAGAGCGAGCAGGTCGCCAGCGCCCATCAGCGAGGAGGGGTGATCCTTGAAGCGCTCGCCGCGGAAATCCTCCTCGGTAAGCTGGTACGACTGGACCATCGTCCCCATCGCGCCGTCGAGCACCAGGACGCGGCGGGACAGCTCCTCACGGAGGCGAGCGATCCGGTCGGCGGGCGACGTGTCCCGCCAGGCGGTGGAAGCAGCCGGCGTGGAGCCGGCGGAAGGTCTCGCAGTCACTTTGGACACCACCAATAAAAAGGCCCCGGTACATAGCCCCGGAGCGGTGGCCTTTTAGCAGGTTCGCGAAGCCCCCGAGGGGGTCCCGCAGGGCCGCAATACGCCTCAAATCGCCCCGTCCTCCGAACTTTTACTGCCTTGAAGCTAGGAAAAGAGGCCGGGGAATCCAAGGGGCCAGACTCCCCCTTATCGGGCCCCATCCATACTATTGAGCGGTTGGCCCCATCACCGAGCGAGGCGAGCGTGCGTAAATGGATGCGGGGGGCGGCGCTGCTGGGTGTGCTGGCCCTCGCGGCGTGCGACCTGGTGGACCCCGTGATCGGGTTCCAGGACGGGGTCGCGACCGCGGAGGCGAAGGCCGGCTCCGACGTGACCGCTGCCGGCGCCGCGGCCGCCATCAAGCAGGCCACCGAGCTGCTGATCAAGGCGAAGTCCTCGGTCGGCTCGGCGCCCAGCCCCGAAGCCGTCCAACTGCTGACCCGCGCGTCCGAGATGATCTCGCAGGCCGCGGCCGCGCTCAAGGCGGGTGATCCGGGCAGGGCGACCAGCCTCGCACTCGAATCCGCGTCGGTTTCGCGCAAAGTCCTCGGTGTGCAGACGTCCACCGGCACCACGACCCCGGCCGACAAGGCCGCGGGTGCGATCAAGGAGGCGGTCGATCTGCTGGTGAAGGCCAAGGTGGTGATGGGCCCGACGCCCTCGACCGAAGTTCTCCAGCTCCTCACGCGCGCGTCGGAGGTGATCGGGAAGGCCGAGGCAGCGCTCAAGGCCGGGGACGCCGCGGGCGCGGCGAGCCTGGCCAGCGAATCCGCCGCGATCTCGCGCAAGCTGCTGACGACGCCCCTGCCGACCGACCCTTCGGCCAAGGCGGCCGGCGCGATCAAGGAAGCGACCGAGCTGCTCGCGAAGGCGCTCGTGGTGGCGGGGCCGACGCCCTCCACCGAGATCGCGCGCGCTCTCGCTAGCGCCGAGGAACTCCTGCGCAAAGCGAAGGCCGCGCTCGAGAGCCGCGACTTCACCACCGCGACGGGCGCCGCAACCGAATCCGCCGCGATCTCACGCAAGGTGATGAACGCTGCGGCTCCCGAGCCCGACGCGAAGAAGTAGCCGACCCTGGCCAAGGACTACGGGGCGCGTCCCTCCCTCGGGCGCAGCTGGTACAAGGCGCACGGTCTCGGCAACGACTACCTCGTCTTCGAGCAGGGCGAGGCGTGGCGCGCCGACCCCGACGCCGTCGCGCGCGTGTGCCACCGGTGGGAAGGCGTGGGCGGCGACGGCATCGTGGTCGTGAAGGGCGGAACCATCCAGCCCTTCGCTCTCCGCATGTTCAACCCCGACGGCTCCGAGTTCGAGCGCAGCGGCAACGGTCTGCGCGTGCTCGCCGCCTACCTGCACGACCGCGCGCGCGTGCGGGAAGCGCCGTTCGAGGTCGAGTGTGGGGGCGACCGGATCCGCATGCAGGTCCACTCGCGCACGCCGGAAGGGTCCTACGACGTCGAGGTGGAGATGGGCCGGGCGCGCGTGGGGCCAGCCGCGGTCGAGCTGGATCCAGCCGCGCTCGATGGGCTGAGCAGGATCGCCCATCCCGACGCCGGCCGCGTCGCGATCGTGCCGGTGTCGGTCGGGAATCCTCACGCGGTCGTGTTCGCCGACACGGTGCAGGGTCCGTTCGACGCCAACGCCTGGCACCGGCTGGCCCCGGGTCTCGCCACGCACCCCGCGTTCGCGCACGGTACCAACGTGCAGCTCGTCCGCGCCGCGCCGCCGCGCGCGATCGACATCCTGATCTGGGAGCGCGGGGTGGGTCCCACCACCGCGTCGGGCACGAGTGCGTGCGCGACCGCCGTCGCCGCGGTCTCGTCGGGGCGGATCGATCCGGGGGAAGTCGAAGTGAGGATGGAGGGGGGAAGCTTCCGCGTGACCGTGAGCCGCGATCTCGACGTCGTGCTGCGGGGGCCGGTGTGGGAAGTGGGCACCGGCGAGCTCGCCGAAGGCTTCGTCCGCTCGCTGGGCGCGCCTCGCTAGCCCGCTAGGTTCGGACCCGTTTCAGCAGGATCAGCCCCGCCACCGCGAAGACGACATTGGGCAGCCACGCCGCCCAGAGCGGCGGGATCGCGTTTCCAGCCCCGAATCCCGCCGAGATCTTGAGCAGCAGCAGATACAGCATCGTGCAGCCCATCGAGACGCCGATGCCGTATGCGGCGCCGCCCCGCTCGGTGCTCGTCGCGAGCGGAATCCCGAGCAGGATGATGATCAGCGTCGCGACCGGCAGCGAGATCTTCTGCCCCCGCTTCACGAGCAGCGTGCTGGCCTGGCCGCCGGACCGCTCGATCACGCGCGCGAGCCGCCCCAGGTCGCTGTAGGTCATCTCCTCCTCTTCCCGCGGCTCCTCGAGCAGATCGGGCGGGCTCTCCTCGAGACCCGGGATGCGCAGCGAGGTGAACTGGTACGCGCGCAGCGTGTCGGGCCCCTCCATCATGCGCAGGCTGCCTTCCTTGAGCGTCCAGCCTTCTCCCGCTTGCCAGCTCGCGTTGCGGGCCTCGAGGTGCATGCGGGGCCGTCCGTCCGTTCCTTTGCGCTGCGCGACGACGCCGTTCATCGAGGCGTCGTCCAGCGTGAGGCGATTCACGGCCAGCGCGAGCCCATCGTCGGTCTGATAGACGAAGTCGGTGCGCCACGCGCGCGGCGGCTGGTTTTGCAGGATGTCGTTGGCGACCCGGTAGCTTCGCGGGGCGAGCGCGGCCAGCCCGAGCGCGACGAACGTGAGCAGCACGCCGCCTGCCAGCACCGGGGTGATGAGCCGGTGGAAGCTGATCCCGCCCGCCTTCGCCGCTACCACCTCGTGGTGCAGGGTCAGGTTGTGCACGGTGAACACGGCCCCGACCAGAGCCGCGATTGGGAACGACCACTGGATGTAGAGCGGGAGCATCCAGAAGTAGGCCTCGGCGACCTGCGCTCCGGTCAGCCCGCGGTCCAGGTAGCGATCCAGATTCTCGGTCACGTCGCCGAGGATGAAGAGGGGCGGCGTCGCGAAGATCGAGATCACGAAGAGTCGCGCGAAGCCTTTTGCGATCATCCGGTCGAGGACGCGCATCAGGCGGAGCCCCGCTCGGAGCGGCGGAAGATCCGATTGAACCAGGTCTGGACGGTCCACAGGAGCTCGTCCCACCCGCCCCCGCGCATGCTGGCGGACTCGCGCCCCATGCGGCTGGACAGCCAGATCCCGATGATCAGGAAGATCATGTTCGGAGCCCACATCGCGATCATCGGCGGCGCGATGCCACGGTCGGCCAGGCCCTCACCGCCGATCAGCCCGACCCACGACACCGCGAAGATCCCGGACGACGCCGCGATCACCAGCCCGAGCCCCCCGCGCGGAAAGCGCACCGCGAGCGGCGCTCCGACCAGGACGAACACGACGCACGCGAACGAGAGCGCGTACTTCTTGTAGATCTCCACCTCGAACTGGTTGATGCGCTGCTCGAGCGCGTCCCGATGCGCGGCAGTGGTGCGCGCGTTCATCGCGTTCTCGTCGATCACCGGGTCCGAGAAGAACTGGGTGCCCTGGCCGAGGCTCGGGGGGGCGCCCGGCTGCGCGGTGGCCTCCGGCAGCGTGAGGTGCTTGAGCGCGACCAGCACCGCGGTGCGCGCCTGCTCCCTGGACTCCGCCTCGACGGTCTCGATCTCCTTCAGGCGCAGGTTCACCTCGTCCCTGAGCATCGCGGTGGTCATCTCGCGGTCGCCCCGGTCGCCTTCGGCGGCGCGACGCTCGAGCTCGTTGCCGACGCCCCGGAGCGGCACGATCTGCTTCGTGAAGGCGAGCTCCCGGAACGCGCCCGGGTGGTCCGGGTCGGTTTCCAGCACCATCCCGTGGTGCAGGGTCAGGAAGAGGTCGGTCCGGGCCGGGTTGAACGCCATGCTCCCGGAGTCGGCGTACGTGGTGCGGTGCGCTCCCGAGATCTCGGAGTCGTAGATCACCACGTCCTCGAGCCGGTTGGTCGCCGGGTCGATGCGGGTCGTGGTGAGGTAGACGGGGTTCAGGCCGTCGGCCGCCTGGATCTGGTTCACGACCTGCTCGCGCAGCTCGAACGTCGGGGACTTCCGTCCCAGGTCCACGAGCAGATCCTTCAGCCGGTGGTTCGCCTCGGGGAGGACCTGATCGTTGAAGAGGAACATCACCTCGGCGAGGATGAGCCCGACCCCCAGCAGGGGCATGAGGAGGCGCTGCGGGCGCACACCGCCGGCCTTCATCGCGGTGAACTCGTTGTGCGAGGTGAGCTCGCTGAACGCGTACAGCACGGCCACCAGGGTGGCCATCGGCAACGTGAGGGCGACCGTGTGGGGCAGGGAGAGGACCATGAAGTTCAGGATGGTCCTCCAACCGAGACCCTTTCCGGTCAGGTCCTCGAGCCGCTGGGCCACGGCGTTCAGGAACAGCAGCCCGGTGATGACGGTGAAGGAGAAGACGAACGGCGCGACGTGGGTGCGGATGACGAACCGGGTGAGCAGCCTCAGATCGCGCTCCAGCCCCGGCGCTCGGACTCGGATGCGCTTGGGGGGGAAGGGTTTTCGCCGTTGGCCGGGGATGCGAAGTTAGTGAACGCCGGACCCGCCGCCGGATGGGATACACCCCAGTTTTCGGCCCGGTCCCGGTCGGACGCACCGTCCCTCCTGCGCTGGACGCCCCCCGTCACGTGCGCTTCGCTCTCCTGATCCTGGCCGGGATCCTCCCGGCCGCAATCGGACCGGTCCCGACTCCGGGGCCCGCCGCAGGCGCGCATGCGCGGGACCGCGCGGTCGAAGCGTCCGACACGCTTCTCAACCCGATTCGCTTCCACGCCCCGCGCGGGCCGGTCGTGCACCTGGGGCTCACGCCGCTCCCTCTCCCGTGGCCGACCGTGCAGCCGCCGGCGATGCCCGACCGGTTTCCCGACCCGTTCCCCGATCCGACGTCGCGCGCGCGCGTGTTCGCGCGCTCCGCGGCGGAGGTGATCGCCCGCGGCTCGGACGTGACCGCCCGTCGCCCCGCCGTCGTCGCGGTGTCACCGCGGCCGCTGCCTCCGGCGGTCGCGGCGCGCCCGGCGGACGAGAGGAGCGACCCCGTTCAGGCGCTCGGGGGCATCGCGCGCTCCACGCAGCTCGGCATGCGCGTGGTCGGCCGCACCGAGATGGGTGGGGACTGGAGCCGCTTCCGTCCCTGCGAGCAGCGTCTGCGCGAGAGCTGCACACCCACCCTCGTGCCCCGCCTCGAGCCCGACCTGCGCTTCGGCATCCAGGTGGGCGGCACGATCGCCGACCGCGTCACGGTGGACGTGGACTACGATCAGATGCGCGAGTTCGAGGCCGCCAACACGATCAACATCCAGTATCTCGGGGGAGTGAGCTCGATCGTGCGCCGCCTCGAGGTGGGCGACGTGACGTTCCGCCTGCCGCCCTCGCGCTTTCTCACGCAGGGGCTTCCCGCCGGAAACTTCGGCTTCCAGGCCGAGGGACGGCTCGGCCCGCTCGACCTCCAGGCCGTGTGGGCCGAGCAGAAGGGTGATTTGTCGTCGCGCGAGTTCCGCCTGACCGGCGTGGGGTCCGACCGCGGATTCGTGCAGGAGGACACGCTGGTCCTCGAC
>CAMCNM010000092.1 GCA_945876015.1 Gemmatimonas phototrophica | reverse complement strand
TGGAAGCCATTACGCCACAGACTCTGATCAACATCCGTCCGGTGGTGGCGTCGTTGAAGGAGTTCTTCGGGACGTCGCAGCTGTCGCAGTTCATGGACCAGACCAACCCTCTGGCGGAGCTGACCCACAAGCGCAGGCTGTCGGCCCTCGGACCCGGCGGATTGACGCGCGAGCGCGCCGGATTCGAGGTGCGCGACGTGCACTATTCGCACTACGGCCGCATGTGCCCGATCGAGACCCCTGAAGGTCCGAACATCGGGCTGATCACCTCGCTCACGACGTTCGGGCGGATCAACGAGCTCGGCTTCATCGAGACGCCGTACCGGAAGGTCACCAAGGGCAAGGTGACCGAGAAGATCGAGTGGCTGTCCGCGAACGAGGAAGAGGACAAGAAGATCGCCCAGGCGAACGCGCCCGTGGACGACAAGGGCAACTTCCTCAACGAGTTCGTGCTGTGCCGAGAGCAGGGCGACTTCCCCCTGCTCAAGCCGGAGAACATCGACTACATGGACGTGGCGCCCGAGCAGCTCGTTTCGGTGGCCGCCGCGATCATTCCGTTCCTCGAGCACGACGACGCCAACCGCGCGCTAATGGGCTCGAACATGCAGCGGCAGGCAGTTCCGCTCCTGTATCCGAGCGCCCCGCTCGTGGGCACCGGGCTGGAGACGAAGGTGGCGCGCGATTCGGGCGCCGTGATCACGGCGCGCCGCGGCGGTGAGGTGGTGCACGTGACCGCCGACGAGATCGTGGTTGACACCGGCAACATCAAGCCTGGAACCGGCGCCGCCCCCCTCGCCAAGCTGGCGCAGTTCGATCGCTACCGGTTGAAGAAGTTCTGGCGCACCAACCAGGACACTGCGATCAACCAGCGTCCGCTCGTGCGGCGCGGCCAGCAGGTGCAGCCGGGCGACAGCATCGCGGACGGTCCGTCCACCGACCACGGTGAATTGGCGCTCGGTCGGAACGTGCAGGTCGCGTTCATGACCTGGTACGGGCACAACTTCGAAGACGCCATCGTGATCAGCGAGAGGCTGGTGCGGGACGACGTGTTCACGTCGATCCACATCCAGGAGCTGGAGCTGCACGTGCGCGACACCAAGCGCGGGATGGAGGAGATCACGCGCGAGCTCCCGAACGTCGCCGAGGAGTCGCTCGTCGACCTGGACGAGCGCGGCATCGTGCGCATCGGCGCACGCGTGAAGAGCGGGGAAATTCTCGTCGGCAAGATCACGCCGAAGGGCGAGACCGAGCTGTCGCCGGAAGAGAAGCTGCTCACCGCGATCTTCGGTGAGAAGGCCAAGGACGTGAAGGATTCGTCGCTGCGCATACCACCGGGTATGAGCGGCACGGTGATCGACGTGAAGATCTTCAGCCGCCGGATCGACGACCCGCTCCTCGAGAAGGAGCACGGCGCCAAGATCGGCGAGCTGCGTCAGATGGAGCGTGATGAGATCACCCGCATCGCGGAAGCGCGCGACGAGGAGCTCCACAACCTGCTCACGGGTCAGACCGTGGCCCTCATGCTCAAGCGCGGAACCGTGGAGCCCGTGCTGGACGAGGGCACCAAGATCACCAAGGAGTTCCTCGCCGAGCTGAACCTCGCGAAGGTCGATCTGCAGACGCTCAAGGTCTCGAACAAGGATGCGAGCGAGAAGATTCGCCGCGTCGTGGACGAGGCACAGCGCCGGATCGAGCGCGTCAAGGAGAAGACCGAGGAGTCGATCGACAAGGTCTTCCAGCCCGACGAGCTGCCGCCCGGCGTGGTGCAGCTGGTGAAGGTCTACCTCGCCGAGAAGAGGAAGATCTCGGTCGGCGACAAGATGGCCGGACGCCACGGCAACAAGGGCATCATCGCCCGGATCGCGCCCGAGGAGGACATGCCGTTCCTTCCGGACGGGACGCCGGTCGAGATCGTCCTGAACCCGCTGGGCGTGCCGTCCCGCATGAACGTGGGACAGATCCTGGAGACCCACCTCGGGTGGGCCGCCAAGATTCTCGGCTTTGAGGCCAAGACGCCCGTCTTCCAGGGCGCGACGGAGAACGAGGTCGGCGCGCTACTCAAGCTGTCCGGGCTGCGCTGGGCGCACGGGGCGCTCGACCTGCCCGGGGCGGCGTTCGAGATGAGCGTGGATCAGATCCACGCGCTCCTCAAGGCCAGCCACGACATGTCCGAGGATCTCATGCCGCACACCAGCGGCAAGGACGCCACGGCCTACAGCAGCAACGGCATCGGCCAGAGCCTCGACGCCTATCTGGCGCTCGAGCTCACCGATGAGGTGAGGGCCTTCTTCGATGCGCTCAGGACCTATCTGGTGAGCACGGGCGAGGCTCTCGCGAAGAAGCGCGGCTGGGACTTCGAGAAGAAGCTTCCCGCCGCCGCCGCGCTCGGTGGCAAGAAGGCCCTGAAGGAGGGCCTCGATGCCGCCGTGCTCGAGATCCTGGCCGAGGCCGAGATCCTGCCCAACGGCAAGATCTGGCTGCGCGACGGCCGGAGCGGACGCCGCTTCGACTTCCCGATCACGGTCGGGCAGATCTACATGCTCAAGCTGTCACATCTGGTCGACGACAAGATCCACGCTCGCTCGATCGGACCATACTCGCTCGTCACACAGCAGCCGCTGGCCGGTAAGGCCCAGTTCGGCGGGCAGCGCTTCGGGGAGATGGAAGTGTGGGCGCTTGAGGCGTACGGCGCCGCGCACACGCTCCAGGAGATCCTGACCGTGAAGTCGGACGACGTCACCGGCCGGTCCAAGGTCTACGAGGCGATCGTGAAGGGTGAGAATCTGCCGGAGCCGGGCATCCCGGAGAGCTTCAACGTGTTGGTGAAGGAGCTCCAGGCGCTGGGTTTGTCGGTTACGCTCGGAAAGAACGAGTAGGTGCTGGTGCAAGACACGATTCTTACGCCCTCAACCCGCTGGGGTGAAAAGGCATGATCGATTTTCCTAGGGCTCGCGAGCAGAGGTCTGCGGACTTCGACTTCATCCAGCTCAAGATCGCTTCTCCGGAAGAGATCCGAAGCTGGTCGTACGGCGAGGTCACCAAGCCGGAGACCATCAACTACCGCTCGTTCAAGCCCGAGCGCGACGGGCTCTTCTGCGAGCGCATCTTCGGTCCTGTAAAGGATTGGGAGTGCCATTGCGGGAAGTTCAAGCGCATCCGCTTCCGCGGGCACGTGTGCGACCGCTGCGGCGTCGAGGTAACGCTGTCGAAGGTCCGCCGCGAGCGCATGGGCCATATCGAGTTGGCGGTGCCGGTCGCGCACATCTGGTTCTTCAAGACGCTACCCAGCCAGCTCGGATATCTGCTGGGCATGACGCTGCGCGACCTCGAAAAGGTCGTGTACTACGCTGCGTACGTGGTCACCCACGCGGGCAAGCAGGACGTGCAGTTCCAGGACTTGCTCGACGAGGACGACTACTACGACCTGCGCGTGAAGGCGCGTGAGGAAGGCGACAACGAGTTCCGCGCCGAGATCGGCGCCGAAGCAGTGCGCACGCTGCTCAAGTTCCTCGACACGCCAGAGCGGAGGTTCCACGACCGCAACTCCGACGGGAAGGGGCTCGATCGCCTTTCCGCTTGGTTGCGCATCGAGATCACGACCGAGACCAGCCAGCACCGGAAGAAGAAGAAGCTCAAGCGGCTCAAGGTGGTGGACGCGATCCGCAACTCGGGCCCGACCGCCGACGTGCGGAATCGCCCCGAGTGGATGATCATGGACGCGGTGCCGGTCATTCCGCCGGACCTGCGCCCGCTCGTTCCGCTCGACGGCGGCCGCTTCGCCACGTCCGACCTGAACGACCTGTACCGGCGCGTCATCAACCGGAACAACCGGCTCAAGAAGCTGATCGAGATGCGCGCTCCCGAGGTCATCCTCAGGAACGAGAAGCGCATGCTGCAGGAGTCGGTGGACGCGCTGTTCGACAACGGCCGCCGTTCCAAGGCGATCCGCGGCCGCGGCAAGCGCCCCCTCAAGTCGCTCAGCGACATGCTCAAGGGCAAGCAGGGCCGATTCCGTCAGAACCTGCTCGGCAAGCGCGTGGACTACTCGGGCCGCTCGGTCATCGTGGTCGGCCCCGAGCTCAAGCTGCACCAGTGCGGTCTGCCCAAGGCGATGGCCGTCGAGCTGTTCAAGCCCTTCATCATCCACGAGCTGGAGAAGAGGGGCGAGGCCGAGACGGTGAAGCGCGCGAAGAAGATCGTCGAGCGCGACGATCCAAAGGTGTACGAGGTGCTCGAGGACATCATCCGCGACCACCCCGTGATGCTGAACCGCGCGCCGACCCTGCACCGCCTGGGCATCCAGGCGTTCGAGCCCGTGCTGGTCGAGGGTAAGGCCATCCGGATCCATCCGCTCGTGTGCGCGGCGTTCAACGCCGACTTCGACGGGGACCAGATGGCGGTGCACGTGCCGCTCTCGTTCGAGGCGCAGCTGGAGGCCCGCGTGCTCATGCTTGCCAGCAACAACATCCTCCTGCCGTCGAACGGTCGGCCCGTGGCCGCCCCCACGCAGGACATGGTGATCGGGTCGTACTACCTGACCAACCTGTCCCTGAAGGTGAAGGACCTTGAGGCCGCGGCGTCCGACCAGAAGCGCGCCAAGGGCGAGCGCGACGCGGCCGACGCCGAGTTGGACAAGCTGTACAAGAACGCGCTCCGCTTCGCGACGTTCGGCGAGGTGGAGATGGCGATCTCGACCGGCAAGCTCGAGTTCAACTCGCTGTGCTGGTTCTGGGTCCCGGTCATGGTCGGGGAAGAGGACACGCGCGGCCGCTGGCTGCGTACCACGGCCGGCCGCATCCTCTTCAACTCGATCGTGCCCCCGGAGCTCGGCTTCCTGAACCGCACGTTCGGGAAGAAGGAGCTGGGCGACCTCGTGTTCGACTGCTTCACGATCGCGGGTCTCTCCCGGTGCACGGCCTTCCTGGACAACCTCAAGGACTTCGGCTTCCGCTACGCCACCATGGGCGGCATCAGCGTGGGCATCGAGGACCTCGAGGTGCCGGCCGAGAAGGTCGAGATCCTGCGCGACGCCGACGAGCAGGTCACGCGCTTCCAGCGTGCCTACTCGAGCGGATACATCTCGAACGGCGAGCGCTACAACAAGGTCATCGACACCTGGACCCACGCGAACAACGACGTGGCCGACGCGATGGTGCGTCACCTCGAGCGCAGCAAGGACGGCTTCAACCCCGTCTTCATGATGATGACGTCCGGCGCGCGCGGTAACCGCGACCAAATGCGTCAGCTGGCCGGGATGCGCGGGCTGATGGCCAAGCCGCAGAAGAAGCTGACCGGAGGCATCGGCGAAATCATCGAGAGCCCGATCAAGTCGAACTTCCGTGAAGGTCTAACGGTGGTCGAGTACTTCATCAGCACTCACGGGGCGCGCAAAGGCCTCGCCGACACGGCGCTCAAGACGGCCGACGCCGGCTATCTGACGCGCCGTCTGGTGGACGTCGCCCAGGACGTGGTGGTCACCAGCGACGACTGCGGCACGATCATGGGGCTGGAGACGATCGCGCTGAAGGAAGGCGAGGACATCATCGAACCGCTGGGCGACCGCATCGTCGGCAACGTCGCTCTCGAGGACGTCTACGATCCGATCGACGGCGAGCTGCTGGTCGAGGCGGGCGACCTGATCGAGGTCGAGGCCGCCGAGGCGATCGAAGAAGCGGGCATCCAGTCCGTGAAGATCCGGTCGGTACTGACCTGCGAGGCCCGTCGCGGTCTCTGCCGGGCATGCTACGGCCGCAACCTGGCCACCATGAAGACGGTGGACATCGGCGAGGCGGTCGGCATCCTGGCGGCGCAGTCGATCGGCGAGCCGGGCACGCAGCTCACCCTGCGTACCTTCCACATCGGTGGTACGGCCGCCCGCATCGCTGCTCAGACACAGCGTAAGAGCAAGATCGACGGACAGGTCGCGCTCGACCGCGTCACGACCGTTCTGACCCCGAACAACGAAAAGATCGTCACGTCGCGCGAAGGTCAGATCATCTTGATGACGAAGGAAGGCCAGATCCGGAGCCGCTTGTCGGTTCCGTACGGCGCCACGCTATCGGTTGTCGAAAGTCAGGAGATCGCCTCGGGCGACCTGCTGTTCAGCTGGGACCCGTACTCGGAGCCGCTGGTCGCGGACTCCGCGGGCGTGATCAAGTTCATCGACATCATCGACGAAGCGACGATGCGCGAAGAGCTCGACGAGTCCACGGGCCGTAGGCAGATGACGATCATCGAGGACCGGGAGAAGAAGCTCCACCCGATGATCCAGATCGTCGCCAAGGGAAAAAAGCAGGAGAAGCTGAGGGAGTTCATCGTTCCGGTGGGCGCCCAGCTGACCGTGCGCGACACGCAGGAAGTCGCGCCCGGCGACACCATCGCCAAGATCAGCCGCGAGGTCTACAAGACGCGCGACATCACGGGCGGCCTGCCGCGCATCGCGGAGCTGTTCGAGGCGCGCCGTCCGAAGGATCCGGCGGTCATCACCGAGATCGACGGCAAGGTGAGCTTCGGCGACATCAAGCGCGGCAAGCGCGAGGTCGTCGTCACTCCCGAGACCGGCCCGGCGCGGACGTACGAGGTCCCGGTCGGTAAGCACATGCGCGTCCACGCGGGCGACCAGGTGCGCGCGGGCGACCGTCTGTCCGAGGGCCCGATCAACCCGCACGACATCCTGCGCATCAAGGGACCGCGCGCGGTGCAGGAATACCTCCTGAACGAGATCCAGGAGGTCTACCGGCTCCAGGGCGTGAAGATCAACGACAAACACATCGGCGTAATCGTCCGCCAGATGCTTCAGAAGGTGAAGATCACGGATCCGGGCGACACCGCGCTGCTCGAAGGCGAGAACGTGGATCGTACGGAGTTCCGCAATCTGAACCAGAAGACCATGGCCGAGGGCAGCAAGCCCGCGCGCAGCGAGCCGCTGCTGCTCGGGATCACCAAGGCCAGCCTCACCACCGAGTCGTTCATCTCGGCGGCCTCCTTCCAGGAGACCACTCGAGTGCTGACCGACGCGGCGGTGCGGGGAGCGCGCGACGATCTGAAGGGCCTGAAGGAGAACATCATCATCGGGCACCTGATTCCCGCCGGCACCGGCATCCACCGCTACTCGGACGTCGAGTTCATGGTGGAGCAGTCGTACTACGACGAGGCGATCATGCCTCTCGCCGAGCCGGGCGAGTTCGTTCCCGGTCTGGCCGCGGACGCCGAAGAGGTGACCGCAGACTGACGCGGCTGTATCGCTGCGCTACGCCGAGGGGCGTCCCCATCACGGGGACGCCCCTCTTGTTTTGCCCCCGGCGATCAAATCCGCCCCGAAGGCCGACTTCAAGGGCATGAGCAAGCGGAAGGAATCGTGGTTTTACTCCTCCTGCTGGCACACGCATTGCGAATACAGCCCTCCAAGAGAGCGATGTGAATCTGGGACGCAGACAAG
>CAMCNM010000091.1 GCA_945876015.1 Gemmatimonas phototrophica | reverse complement strand
AACATACGGACGCGAGGGTTCATCATTGCGTACAGGCTAACCCGCGGCGCGTACCCACGAAGCCAGGAGAAGCGCCTCCGAAGCTGTAGGGTAGTCCCCGCCTCGTGCGCGCCCGGTCTTCGGCGACTCCCTCGGCCAGCAAAGCATCGAAATAAACTGGGTGGGACGCTGCACTCCGCGCGAATGCATCGCCGGCGGCAGACGCACTGAAACGGACCGCCGGAAATCACAGATCCCGAGCGAACGGCTGACCTCGGCTTCATCAAACGCCTTCTTCCGGACCGCCAGCTCGAAGGCGTCTGTCCCTCCGCTCTTCCTTGAGACGTCGCCGGACGTCGCGCCCGGTCTCGCCCGGATAGCGCACCTTCACCTCCACCCCGCCCATCACGGCCAGCCCGGTCACCCGCAGGATCGTCGAAGCGTTGGCCGGCTCGTCGCTGACCTCTTCCTGGTGATCGAACCCACCCATGATCCCCATCCCGCTGCACTCCACCCGGATGTCCGGTGGCGCCAGGATCTCGATCCCTCCCCAGAACGCGAACGCATGGAACTCCGTCACTCCCGGCGCGAAAAGGGCCTCTCGGAAATCCAGCTCCACCCCACCCATGATGCCGATGGCGGTGATCTTCCGGGCAGGGGTCCAGCGGCCGCGCCGCCCCGCTCCGCCCATCACGCCTGCGATCGTTTCCCGCTCCCGGACCTCGCCGTGAGCGCCCGGACGTCCAACCCGAGCCCCGTCGGCGGCGTGGGGCGACCCGGGCCGGCCGGCCGGTGCCGGGACCTGGCCCTTCGTTGAGATGCCGGCGAGCAGGGCATCGAGGTCGGCCGCGGTCGCGGCGCGATGGGCCACCTCGACCCGACGCTCAAACTCCTCGAGCTCGACCTCGTCCCGTGCGAACGCCTCGCACAGGATGTCTATGACCTCCTGTCGGCGGGTCTGACCAGGGCGCGGAGCCGAGCTCATAGGTCACGGTCCTTCGGTTTTCCGACGAAGCCTCAGAAATCTGCAGTACATCTGCCGCACGGCTGCTGCAAAACTGCCGCACATCCGTCCCGCGAAATGCGGCGTCCCTGACGTCGTACAAGGGAGAAGTAGAGTTCTTGCAACGAGAACCTCCAGTAGAGTGGAGGGGCATACTTCGTGCAAGCCGCGCGTCCCGATCAACCCTTACATGGAGGACCTTATCCGAACACTCCTTGTCAGCCTGCTGGGTGCCGCTGCTCTCGCCGCTGGTTACGTCCTCATCACACAGCAGGGTCCAGAACCCCTTCCTCGGTTGCGGGACAGTCACGCGGGCGAAAGACAACCGGGCACGATTTCCCTGGAGCGCCTCCGGGAGCTCGGGTACTGATCGTTCGCGGCCGCCGTCCTTCCCCACGGGTGAGGCGGCGTCCGCGAAGCGATCTTCAGTCTCCGCTTAAGCTTCACCTCGGGGCGGAGCCCTGCCCTGAAAATGAAATCGGCGGCCGGGAGCGAGTCCCCTGCCGCCGCCATTCTCGAGTACGATCCCCGACTAGAAGTGCTTCTTGTTCTTCTCGATGTAGCTGGTCCACTCGGGGGGAACGTCGGTGTCCGGGAAGATCGCCTGGACCGGGCACTCGGGCTCGCACGCGCCGCAGTCGATGCACTCATCGGGATGGATGTAGTACATGTCCTCGCCCTCGTAGATGCAGTCCACGGGGCAGACCGAGACGCAGCTCGCGTCTTTGGTCCCAATGCAAGGTTCGGCGATGATGTAGGTCACGGGTTACAATGCCGCCCGGTCCCGGGGGGCCGCAAGACTGGTTTACGAAGGGTCCAGCGAGCGGCCGAACGCCCAGGACCAGTGCGCGAAACGGCGGCCCAGCGCGGGCAGGGTCCGCTCCGCGACCGGCCCGTAGATCGCTTCCACTTCCTCGAGGATCCGGCGCTTCGCGGACACGTCGGTCCAGAACTTGGCGTGGCGGCACTGATCCAGACGCTCGGCCAGGGCGACCACCTGCACATCGCGGCCCGTCCCGAGCAGCGCTTCGGCCAGCTCCGGCCCCGGCACCGGAATCGACCCGACCCAATCAGCCACCTCATCCCCCATCGTGCAACGAATCACCTCGAGCTCCGTGCGAGAGCCCTCGTGCTCGCTCTCCAGCAGCGCCGCGGCGGCGAGGCCGATCGGATTCCGGAATCCACAGTCCAGCGCGAGGACCAGAACGGTTCGGCCCGGATGGAGGAAGTCGGGGTGATGGGCATCGAGGAGCCGGTCCCTCCGTGTGTCCATCGCGAGCCGGTGGGCGGCCTGAACCATGATCACGGCGGCGGGATCCAAGCCCACGCCGGTGAGGGTGCGACCGACGCGCGCGTCCATGGCGCGATCGCGGCGGATCCCCGGGGGAGTCACTCGCCGATCAGGTGGCGCGAGAAGTGGCCGACGCTCGCTTGGATGGCTTCGTCGAGCGCGGGGGACGGAGCGGTGAACGGATGGCCGACCTCGAACGTGTGTCCCGCCCCGGCGATCACGTGGAGCCGGCCCGCGCGGGCGGCGCGGGCGAGCGCCTCGGCTTCAGCGAGGTCCACAGTCCGATCGGACTCGCCGTGTAGGACGAGCCACGGCACCTCCACTCTCCCCGCGGCCTCGGCCACGTCGAGTCGGGCCCGATTCACCTCCAGGTCATCGAGCAACCCGACGTCGAGCGGCATCTGCTGGCCGGTGCGCTGGTTCAGCGCGTAGATCCGCCCCGCCTCCCGCCATTCTGCCCGGGTCGCTTCCTTCCATCGGTCGAAGGTGGACACCGCCGACCAGGTCACGAGCGCGCGCACGCGCGGATCCGCGGCGGCGTGGAGAATCGCATCACCACCGCCGCGGCTGTGGCCCAGCAAACCGAGCGTCCTCGGTTTCCTGGGAAGGAGATCGCCCGAGGTCACCCAGTCCACGACCCACGCCACTTCTTCGGATTCTCTGGACAGCGTGTTGGCGGCGAACGCCTCGAGCTCGGTGAACCGCTCGGGATCGGAGCCGATGCCCGAGCCCGAGAAGTTGAAGGAGACGACCGCGTGACCGGAAGCCGCGAGGGTCCGGCAGACGTGGGGAAAGAACGCCCAATCCTTGAATCCCTTGAACCCGTGGATCACCACGACCGCGGAGCGGGGAGGGGGCCCCTCCGGAACTCGCACGTCCCCGCGCACCAGGCGCCCCCGGACCGGCTCGCGCTGGAAGGTGAAGTGGATCAGGGCCGCTTCCAGGGAGTGTCGTACTTGCTCACGCGCGCGTTCTCGAAACGGGCGAACACGAAGAGAAGGTCGGAGAGCCGATTCAGGTAGCGGAGGACCACCGGATCGACCGATTCGGCCGCGGCCAGGGCGACCACCGCGCGCTCCGCGCGCCGACATGCCGAGCGAGCCACGTGGAGCGAGGCTGCTGCCGCCACGCCGCCCGGAAGGATGAACTCCTTGAGCGGGTGCAGCCCCGCTTCGGTCTCGTCGATCCAGGCCTCCATCTCGGCAATCCGACCCACCGGCAGGGGTGGCGTCTCGGGACGGCGGCGGCCCTCGACTGAAGGTGGCGTGGCCAGATCGGCCCCGAGCGTGAAGAGGTCGTGCTGGATGGTGCGGAGGCGCGAGCCCGTGCTGTCGGCGCAGAACTGGGTGAGGACCCAGCCCAGAATCGAGTTGAGCTCGTCCACCTCGCCGTACGCGGCAACGCGTGGATGGCTCTTGGGCACGCGGCCGCCCCCGAACAGGGCGGTGTCGCCGTCGTCGCCGGTGCGCGTATAGATCTTCATGTCGCCTCGTCAGCGAACGATGAGCCAGCTACTTTGTCCGCCAAGGCAAGCTTCGAGTGCACACCCCGGCGGGTCAAGGGACGGTGAATCTGATGGAACCGCTCGAGCAGCATGATCCTCGCGTGAAGCGGGCGAACACGCTGTACTGGGAGTCCGACCGGAGCGTCAATCAGATCGCCGACGAGATGGAGCTCTCGAAGGGCATGCTGTACGAGATGATCAACCCTCTCCGGTCCGGCCTCCCCTGTCCGCGCTGCTCGTCGGACATGGAGTACTCGAATCGTACGGCGCGCGAGCGCACCCTCCTCACCTGCTCGTCTTGCCGCCTGGAAGCGGAGGAGGAGGAAGTGCGGACTCGTTGGAGCGAGGCCGCCGCCGCCGCGCCGGGTGGGACGCTAATCGTCAAGCCGGAACCGGCTTTCGCGCAGAAGCTCCGCCCCATCCCGCCTGACCGACGCCCCCGCGATCCGCTCATGATCGGTGCGGGGCTCCTGCTGATCGCGACCGGGATCTGGCTCTTCAGGGGTTTGCGGAAGAGATAGATCGCGGCACGGAGCATGACCGCGACCAGAAGGTCGTCGAGATGAAGCTCAGTGCTTTCCTGGTCTTCCTGCTCGCTTTGGCCGGTGGTTGCGCCGACCCGTCGCGTCCGGACCTCGACCCCGAGCGGCTCAGGTTCAACGCGGTGAGCACCGGCGCGACCCACACATGTGGAATCTCGTTCACCGGTGACGCCTACTGCTGGGGCGAAAACGGGGCTGGCCAGCTCGGCGATGGCACGACGACGTCCCGCTCGAACCCCACGCGCGTGGAAGGGGGCATGAGCTTCGCCAAAGTGAGCGCCGGCCATTCCCATACCTGCGGAGTCACCACCGCAGGCACCGCCTACTGTTGGGGCAAGAACTCCTACGGCGAGGTCGGCGACGGAACCGTCGCTGGCGTGGGGGGACCCGGCCGGTCCAGCCCGGTCTCGGTCTCGGGCGGACTCACCTTCGCCTCGGTCTCCGCCGGCAACGATCACACCTGCGGCGTGACGACCCCGGGAGCCGCCTATTGCTGGGGGCAGAACGACGCGGGCCAATTCGGCGATGGAACCACCACGTCGCGGTCATCTCCGGCGCCGGTGACAGGAGGCCTCAGCTTCGCCTCGGTGGAGGCCGGGAGGGTCCACACCTGCGGAGTCACCAGGGTGGGCGCAGCCTACTGCTGGGGCACGAATTCGTCCGGACAGATCGGGGACGGGACGAGTGCTTCGGTAGCGACCCAACCCGTGCCCGTGCCGGGAGGATACAACTTCACCGCGGTGAGCGCCGGCAACCACTCGACCTGTGGAATCACATCGTCGGGGATCGTCTACTGCTGGGGACTCTACGACGGGAAAAGCGCGCCGAAGGTGCCCGTGAACATCGGAACTCGGCGCTATGAATCCGTGAGCGTCGGCTCCGCCCATGTCTGCGCGGCCACGTTCACCGGAGTCGCATACTGCTGGGGCGACAATTCCGCGGGCCAGATCGGCGATGGGACCACGGATTTTCGAGGCGTGCCCGTGCTCGTTTCGGGCAGCTTGACCTTTGCCACGATCAGGGCAGGATCCTTCAATCACACCTGCGGGGTCTCGACCGGAGGAGTCGCCTGGTGCTGGGGGTTCAACCAGGGCGGCAAGGTCGGCGACGGAACTATGGACAGCAAGCTAGCTCCGGTGCAGATCGTACCCTGAGCATCGCTGGATCCTTCGATCGACGGACGAGGTCAGGAAGTTCATAATTAGCGTATCGACATGAAGATCGGGCCGCGCTTCTGCCGTGGCGCGGTCTAGACGAACTCTTTGGGAAGGACACACGAATGGGACGCATTTTCGAAACACGAAAAGCGACGATGTTCAAGCGCTGGGACCGGATGGCCAAGCAGTTCGCCCGCATCGGGAAGGACATCGCGATCGCGGTGAAGGCGGCCGGGCCGCTCCCCGAGAACAACCCGTCGCTCAGGCGCGTCATCCAGAACGCCCGCGCCCTGAACATGCCCATGGACAAGGTCCAGAGCGCGATCAAGAAGGCCTCGGGGCAGGGCGCCACGGCTTACGAGCAGATCATCTACGAGGGGTACGCGCCGCACGGCGTGGCCATGCTTGTGGACACCGCCACCGACAATCCGACCCGCACCGTCGCCAGCGTGCGCTCGAAGTTCATCCACGGCGGCGGCAACCTGGGCTCGTCCGGCAGCGTCGCGTTCGCCTTCAAGCACATGGGCGTCTTCCGACTGCTTCCGGAGGACATCGATGCCGAGTCGCTCGAGCTCGAGCTGATCGACTTCGGTCTCGAGGAGATGGGCGAGGGAACGGGCGAGAAGGACGAGCCGCAGCTCCTCATCCGCTGCGCATTCCCGGACTTCGGACAGCTCCAGCGCGCGATCGAAGACCGGAAGATCACTCCGATCTCCGCGGAGCTCGAGTACATCGCCCTCAATCCCATGACCCTTCCGGAGGACCAGGCGACCGAGGTGCTGGAGCTGGTGGATACGCTGGAGCAGGACGACGACGTCCAGAAGGTGTTTCACAATCTGGTATAGTGGGGGAGATCAGAGTGTCCGAGACATCCCGCCTTCGGCGGTGAATCCGCTGCGCTGCGTCGAACGTCGAGCCTTACAAAGCGCGCCTCGACTCGAGGCTGGAGTGGGAGCGCCTCCGACGCTCGAACCCGCCTTCGGAGGAAGGTCTCGAGCAGATGCGAGAGCTGGAGACCAAGGTTCGCCGGCTCAGCGAACGCGTCGCATTCACCGAGCGCCTGCTCGGAAAGGGACACTCCGAAGGCAAGGCGAGCGGAGACGCGGAGTAGTCGAGCGGCGCGATGACCGAGGAATGCGACGACGCCCTGCGTGAGGTTCTGAAGAGCCAATACCACGCATCCCTCGCCAATGCTCCGCGAGGCGGTCGACACCGCGCATCATACCCAGTTCACCAGGAACAGCGGGCAGCGCGCCGAGCTGGAGCATGAGTTGGACGAGCTGATCGAGCAGCCCAGGCCCATCGACGCGGCGCCAATCGACCGGGTCTGGGTATCCGTCCTGCGTATGGAGAGCGCAGTCCCAGAGCAGGAGGCCGAGCGCCGTGAGTGACCGTTTCGAGACCGAAGTGGTGCCCGAGTGCGAGACGACGTGCCGCACGGTGGAGGAGCGATTCGCCTCCCGTGTGTCGATCAAACTCCCCGACCGCCACAACCCACGCCTGCACAAGGTGATGGAGCTGGTGGATCAGGACGACGACCTCTACGCGATGTGGCTGGCCGCCAACGTGACCGCGGTCGAGCGCCTCGGGATGACCGATCACGGTCCGGTGCACATCAAGATCGTGACCAACATCGCCATCCGGATGCTGCGCCTCCTGCTCGATGCGGGCGTCGAGCCTTCCGTCAAGACCAACTACGGAATGCCCAAGGAGGACGCCGAGGTCGTGGTGGCCCTCGCCGCCATGCTGCACGACGTGGGCATGTCGATCCACCGGGCCGGCCATGAGGAATTTTCGCTCTTCATCGCCAAGGGCAAGCTCGATGAGATCCTCATGCAGGTGTACGACCGCCGCACGAGCACGATCGTGCGCTCCGAGGTTCTCCACGCGATCATCGCGCACCGCTCGGGCGGTGTGCCCCTCACCCTCGAGGCGGGCGTCGTCCGCGTGGCGGACGCGCTCGACATGGCGAAAGGCAGGAGCCGCAT
>CAMCNM010000090.1 GCA_945876015.1 Gemmatimonas phototrophica | reverse complement strand
GGTCCGAACGGGTGCGGGAAGTCCAACATCAGCGACGCGATCCGCTGGGTGCTCGGCGAGCAGCGGCCGACCGCGATCCGCGGCGCCAAGATGGAAGAGGCGATCTTCCAGGGATCGGTGAACCGCCGCCCGGTGAATCGCGGCTCGGTGCACATGATGCTCTCGAACGAGGACGGGCTCCTGCCCGTGCCGTTCGAGGAGGTCGAGGTCGGCCGCATCGTCTATCGCGACGGCGGCAGCGACTACTCGATCAACCGCGCGGTCTGCCGCCTCAAGGACGTCGCCGACCTCTGCCGTGACACCGGGCTCGGGGCGAACGCCTACAACGTCATCGAAAACAAGATGATCGACGCGATCCTCTCGGATCGCGCCGAGGAGCGTCGTGGGCTGTTCGAGGAAGCAGCCGGGATCGGAAAGTACAAGGACCGCCGAAAGGCGGCGCAGCGCCGCCTGGAGCGCGCCGAGATGGATCTTCAGCGCCTCGAGGACGTCATCTCTGAGGTGCAGACCAAGGTCCGCTCGCTGGCTCGCCAGAAGGGGAAGGCGGAGCGCTATCTCGAGCTGCGCGCGCGGCGGCTCGACGTCGAGGTCGCGGTCGTGAAGGGACAGCTCGAGACGCTGGGCAGCCGGCTCTCGGAGGTCGAGAAGGAGCTCCAGAGCGGCGCGCAGTCCGAGCAGGGTCGGATCGCCGAGGTGCGGACCGCCGAGGCACAGTTCGAGGAGCTGCGCATTCGACAGCTCGACGCCGAGCGTGCGCGCAGTGCGGTCGCCGCCCAGCTGGAGGACGTACGCTCGCGCCTCGTGACCTGGGAGCGTGACCTCGCCGTCGCCGACGAGCGCGCTAACTACGCCGAGCGGCGGCTCAACGTGCTCGGCGAGGAGCGGAACCAGGCGCGCGAGCGGGCCGAGCGGCTGGCGGGCGAAAGCGTCACCCTGGGGGAGGATGCAGCGCGGCTTGACACCACGCTCGGCACTGTGCGTAACACCCTGTTTGAGCACCGGCAGCGGGCCGAGGACGTCCGTCGCCGTCTAGCCAAGGCGCGCGAGGCGCTCGAATCGGTCGAGGTGCGCGAGCGGGACGTCGCCCGGAAGGGCGCGCAGCTCGAGGGCGACGCCGAGGGCGCGGACGCCCAGGCCGCCGAGCTCGCCCGCCGCATCGAGCGGCTGAGCGCGGAGCTCGAGGAGGCCGCACACCAGCTGACCGACCTAGAGGGACAAGGCGACCTCTTCGCCGATCGCCTCCAGGTGCTCGCCGGTCGCGTCGAGGTCGCTGGGAAGCGCGTGGACGTCGCGCGGCAGGCGGTCGAAGCCGCGCGGGTGGCCGGTGAGGAGGCGCGCGCCAACGAGCTGGTCGCGTCCGATCGCGCCTCCGGGCTCGAAGCACAGCGCAGTGCGCTCGAGGCGATGGAGCGCGACCGCGAGGGTGTTGAGCCGGTGGTGCGTGCCGCGCTCGCGCATTCGCAGGACGGTGTGCTCGGCGTGCTGGTGGACTTCATCCGCGCCCCCGACGGCCTCGCCGCGGCGGTCGAAGCCTATCTCGGACCCCTCGCTCGCGCGCTCGTCGTGCGAGACATCGAAGTGGCGGAGCGCATGCGCCGCTGGTTCGACTCCGAGTGGGGTGAGGGAGGCGGACTTCTCCTCCTCCCCCTGGACCGCGTGCCCTTCGGTGGCACCAGCACGCTGCTCACCGCCCTCGAGCCGACCGGTGCGGGCGCGCCCTGGGTGCGCGCGCTGCTGGGCGACGTGGATCTGGTGGACGACGATTCGCTGATGGGCGGGGAAGGGCCGCGCCTCACCCGTTCCGGCGCGGCGCGGGATGCCCGCGGGGTCGTTCGCCTGGGCAACCCGTCGGGCGCCTCGGGCGTGCTCGAGCGGCGCGAGCGGCTGCGCGAGCTGACCGGATCGGCGGAAGCGGCACGACAGGAAGCCGAGCAGGTCCGGCAGACGCGCGAGTCCGCGCTCGCCGCCGCGCGCGCTTCTGAAGAGGGGCTGGACCGCGCGCGCGCCGCGCTGCGTGAGGCCGAGGACGAGCTGCGCAGGGCCGATGCGGAAATCGCCGCGCAGGTGGACCGCAAGGCGCGCATGGATCGCCACCGGGACGAGCTCGCCCGCCAGCTCGAGGGAACGCGCGCGGCGCGGACCCGCGCCGAGGAGCGCGCCGCGCTGGCGCGCGAGGACCGGCAGGCCCTGGACGCTGAGGAGCGCGAGCTGCGCGAGAGCCGCGCGGAGACGCGGCGCGGCCTCGAGACCGTGCAGGAGGAGTGGGAGGAGGCGCGCGCGGAGGAGTCGCGGCTGGCGGTCGAGGAGACCCGGCTGGACGGCGAGCTCTCTCGTCTCAAGGAGCGTCTCGAGGCGGCGACCGCGGCGCGGGCCTCGGCGCTCGAGCGGATCGAGGCGTTGGACCGCGAGGAGCGCACCCTTCAGGACGAGCTCGAGCGGGTCGCTCGCCTGCGCGCCGAGGGCGCTCAGGCTACCGAAGGGCTGTTCCGCGAGCGCGACTCCGCGATGGCCGACCTTCGGTTGCGCGACGAGGCGGTCACCGAGATCGCCGAGTCCCTCGATGCGGCCGAGAAGCGCGCGCGCAACGCCCGGCAGCTGGAGCGCGAGACATCGGATCGCCTGCACGGGCTCGAGCTCGAGCGGCAGGAAGTCTCGGCGCGCGTGGACCGTATCCGCGACCGGCTGGAAGGGGAGTGGGGCAAGTCGCTCGAGCGGTTGATCGCCGAAGCCAACCCGATCGCCGAGGATGGCGAGATGCTCCAGGAGGAGCTGCGCGAGATCGTCATCGCGCTCGAGCGGATCGGACCGGTCAACATGCTGGCCGTCGAGGAGCACGAGGAGGAGAGCAAGCGGTTCGAGTTCCTCTCCGTGCAGCGCGACGACCTGGTGAACGCGCGGAACGACCTGCGGTCCGCGATCCGGCACATCAACGAGACCGCGACCGAGCTCTTCACCACGATCTTCGAGCGGATCCGCGAGAACTTCCACATCGTGCACGGGCGCCTGTTCGAGGGAGGCGAGGCGGACATCTGGCTCGCCGAGGGCGAAGACCCCCTCGAGGCCCCGGTGGAGATCCACGCCTCGCCGCACGGGAAGAAGACCCAGCGGATTGATCTGCTCTCTGGTGGAGAGCGTGCGCTGACGGCGCTGTCGCTGCTGTTCGCGATCTATCTGGTGAAGCCGAGCCCGTTCTGCGTTCTGGACGAGGTGGACGCTCCACTCGACGAGAACAACATCGGCCGCTTCATCCGGCTGCTCAACGAGTTCAAGAAGGAGACGCAGTTTGTGGTGATCACGCACAATCCTCGCACGATCGAGGCGGCGGATTGGATCTATGGTGTCACCATGGAGGAGCCGGGCGTGTCGACCATCGTTGGTGTGAAGCTCGAGGACGCTCTGGAAAAGGCCCGTGGTACCGCGGCCTGATTTGGAAAGGGCTGAAATTGGGCTGATACGGCGTCATGCTCTGCGCGGACACCTGCGGCGTACCGTTTAGGTACGCCTCGGTGTCTGTGCTCGCCTTCCTTGTCTCGGCCCAATTTGAGCGCTTTCGGCGGGCAGGCGTCTGATCGTTCGCGCTTTTTCCTCTTCTCCTCTCTTCTCCCCGCTTCGCTCTTACTTCACGATCGGGCGTATCTCTACCAACCCGAACCTGTTCGAGCTGCTCTGGTGGATCAGGAGGTTGCCCTCCCTGGTCACACGAACATGTTTCTCACGATTCCGTAGCCTGAGGGAATCGGGAAGCTCTGGAACTGCTCGGTCCTGGGATCGAAGCGGACCAGGACGTCGGGTCGCTGGTTCGACTCGTTGTACCAGATGATGTCGTCCACCACCGCGATCGCGTACGGGTGGGAATCAGGGCCGCTCGGGCTCTCCCACTCCTTGACCTCGCCCGTCTGCGGATTCAGACGCCCGATCCGGCCGCGCGCTGAGTTCACGAACCAGACCATGTCGTCGCTGGTCAGATCCAGGCGTCTCACCCGGCTCGCGGGGTCGGGCAGATCGTAGTAGCGGAGCTCCATCGTCTGGGGGTTCATACTCGCGAGCATGGCGCTGCCGTTGAACGCGATCCAGAGCGTGCTTTTGGAGTCCCGCTTGATCCCGTACGGGTTGGCGCCACGGGTCGGGACCTCCTTGAGCTCCCCGGTAGTGGGATTGAGCCGGCCGATCATGCGCGCCCCCTGCGCGGTGAAGAACAGCGTCCCGTCCGGCATGAAGATCGGCGTGTGGGGATCGCGCGCCTCCGTCTTGTAGACCTTCACCTCCCCCGTCGTCGCGTCCACCCGGCCCACCGTGCCGTTGCCGTTGCCCGTGAACCAGATGTTGCCCGCCGGATCCTCGGCGATGCCGTGAGGCCGGGATCCCTCTGGGAGCTTGCACTCCTTCAGATCCCCGGTCACCGGATCCCTCCGGCCGACCAGGCTGGCGAACATGCCCGTCCACCAGATGGCGCCGTCACGCGCCTGCAGCGGATCACGCACGCGCTGACCCAGGGTGGGCGCGATCCATTCCGTGATCTTCACCTGCTCGGGTCCCGCGACGAGTGTGGGCCGGCGCGCGGTCTTCGCCGGGAAGTTCTTCGCCAGGTAGGTCGCGACCGTGCGGGCCTGGGCGTCGGGAAGCGCGATCATCGAGCTGAACAGATCGCGCCAACCGGCTTCGTCGTAGCCGGCGGCTCCGGTGATGTTGCCGAGCCCATGGCACGAGCCGCAGGAGGCTTGAACGATCTCTCCTCCCTCGCCCGCAGGGATGGCGGCGCCACCACCCTGAGCGGCGGCCGGGGAGAAGGCGGCAAGAGACGCCGCCACGGCGAGGACCAGCGGAGAGCCGTTCTTCATGGGCCCCTCCTTCCAGGTGGGAGACGGGGGGACGGGATCACTCGGTCAGATCCCTAGGACCCCCCGACCCCGGCTTTGGTTGGCTCTGGCCGAAGCCCGGGGCTCCCCCCGCGGGCTACGCTCGCGTCGGGCGCCAGGCGTCCTCCAGGTGCTCGATCTGGAGCACGCGGCGCTGGTCGGCGAGCACGCCGATGACGTCGAACCGGTAGCTCAGGGTCTCGGCTCCGTTCCGCTCGACCCACCATCGCGCCACGCTCTCGATCTCGCGGCGCTTCTTCCAGGTGACCGCCTCCACGGGACGGCCGTATCCCGCGCCCTGTCGGCCCTTCACCTCGACGAACGCGATCACGTCGCCACGGCGGATCACCAGGTCGATCTCCTTTCGCTTGAAGCGGACGTTCCTCTCGATCACCTGCCAGCCACACTGCAGCGGCTTCCTCGAACCGCATCCCCAGCCGGTGTGTGTCCATGCACCGAAACAAAGCCGTCGGGCGGGGCGCTGACAGGCGTCCGCGGGCCGCTCCGATCGGTTGACCCCCCCTGGGCACTCGGGTAACTTTGAGGTGCCCCAGGTCCGCAGGACGGGAGTTCATGAAATCCGTCAGGGCCCCGCAGGCAGCAGCGGTAAGTGAGTGATCGTCGCTGCGGGTAGCCTGGGGCAACTCTTCGAGGCCGCAGGCTGTCTCGCGCTGCTGGCGCGGCGGCCTGCGGCCTCAGCTTTTTCGCCCCAGCCCGAGTCCACGTGGCGCACCAGGCTCTCGCTCGGAAGTACCGCCCCCGCCGGTTCGCCGATGTCTCCACGCAGGAGCACGTCTCCGAGACGCTGCGCCGCGCCGTGGCCGGCGATCGCGTGGGCCACGCATACCTGTTCTGCGGTCCCCGCGGGGTCGGGAAGACGACCCTCGCGCGCGTGCTCGCGATGGCCCTCAACTGCCCTAACCGTGGGGACGACGGGGAGCCGTGCGGAACGTGTCAGAGCTGCGACCGCATCTGGGGCGGACACACGGCGCTCGACGTGATCGAGATCGACGCGGCATCGAACCGCGGCGTAGACGACGCGCGCGATCTGCGCGAGCGCGCGATGTACGCTCCTTCCGAGCCGGGCCGCCACAAGATCTACATCGTGGACGAGGCCCACATGCTCACGCGCGAGGCCTGGAACGCGCTGCTCAAGATCCTCGAGGAGCCGCCCGCGCGCGTGGTGTTCGTGTTCGCCACGACGGAGCCGCTCAAGATCCAGCAGTCGGCCGCCCCGATCCTGTCGCGCTGCCAGCGTTTCGACTTCCGCCGCATCGGCGTGAACGACATCGTGGCGCAGCTCAAGCGCGTCCTCGAACAGGAGGGGATCGCCGCGCCCGACGACGCGCTGCGCATGGTGGCCCGCAAGGCCGACGGCGGAATGCGCGACGGGCTCTCGCTGATGGACCAGGTGCTGGCGTTAACCGGCGGCGAGGCCGACGCGGACGCGGTGCGGCGCGTGCTCGGGCTGGTCGAGGAGGAGCGCTTCCTCGAGCTGCTCGACGTTCTGCGTGAGGGCCGCCACGCCGACGTTTTCACGCTGGTCGAGGCGCTGCTGGACGAGGGCTACGATCTGGTCGAGTTCTATCACGGCCTGGTGGACGTGCTGCGTGCGCTGATCCGGATCCGCCTCACCGGGGAGCCCTGGACCGATGTGCGCGAGGATCTGCGCGACGCCTTCCGCCAGCGGGCGGAGTCGTTCGCGGCCGGCGACCTGGTACGCATGCTGGCGCTCGCCTCGGAGCTCGAGGCCAACGGTAGCCTGCGGAAGAGCGCCGACCCGCGCCTCCTCCTCGAGATGCTCCTGCTGCGCTTCAGCTATCTCGACCGGACGGTGGATCTGGAGGAGCTGCTGCGCGCGGTGGGTGGAGCGCCACCGGCGCCCCGCGGCACGCCGACCGGCGGGGGGGCACCCACTCCTTCCCGCGGCCAGTCGTCGCGTCCGCATGAGGCCGCACCCGCCGGGAAGGCTTCAGCACCCGCCGCGGCGCCGGTCGCCGCCCCCGAACCGAAATCCGCGCCGGCCTCGCCGGGGCCGAAGGCAGTTCCCGTTCCAGAGCCTCGCGCCGAGGCCGTGGGTCACGCTCCCGACGCGGGTGCCGCTTGGCAGCGCATGATTCAGGCGGGCGGGGCGCCCACGGGCATGGGGCCGATCCTCCGTGCGGCCAAGGTGGTCGAGGGCCCCGACGCCTCGATCCACGTCCTGGTGCCGGCCGGGCCGGCGTACGATCGCCTGCGCGAGCCGGCCATTCTCCGCCAGCTCACGGCCACCCTCGCGACCCATCTCGGGCGGCCCGCGCCGATCGTCGTGGACCTCGTCGAGGGGGCCGCGGAGCCGACGCGCATCACGCAGGAGAAGGTGCGCCAGGACCGATTGAGCGAGTTGATTCAGAAGGAACCGGTCCTACGACGAGCGGTAGAAGAGCTGGATCTGGAGCTCCTGGACTAGCGTCCCTCCAACGCCCTTTTTCTGAGGCACGATGAACAACCTCCAGCAGCTCATGCAGATGGGTCAGCAGCTTCAAGCGCGCATGACCAAGCTCCAGGAGACGCTCGGCACGCAGAAGATCACCGCGTCCTCGGGCGGCGGCATGGTGAGCGCCACGGTGGACGGGAAGGGCGAGGTGAAGGAAATCCGCATCGATCCGACCTGCGTGGACAAGAACGACGTCGAGATGCTCGAGGATCTGGTCGTGGCGGCCGTCTCGCAGGCGCAGGCGAAGGCCCGCCAGGTCTACGAGGAAGAGATGAAGAAGGCGGCCGGCGGCCTCC